>JBAIYN010000586.1:0-18821 GCA_037915775.1 Burkholderiales bacterium
TGGCGGAACGCCTCCTTGAATCCCGGCGTGGTGGTGACCTTTCCGTCGCTCCACGTCGACGGCTTCTGATCGCCCGGCCAGTTCAGCGGCGCGATCACCTCGGCCATGAAGCGCGCGTTCTCTTCCAGGACCGCGGCCACCGTGTCGTCGGTCGCCTCTTCGAAGCCCGGCAGCTTCTGGATCTTCGCGAGCCCAGCCACCTCGCGCATCACGAACAGCATGTCCTTGACCGGCGCGCTGTAGCTCATGACCGACTCCGTGTCAGTGGATCAGCCGAGTTCCTTGACCAGGGCAGGCACCGCCTCGAAGAGATCGGCGACCAGTCCATAGTCCGCGACCGAGAAGATCGGTGCCTCGGGGTCCTTGTTGATCGCGACGATGACCTTGCTGTCCTTCATTCCGGCCAGATGCTGGATCGCGCCCGAGATGCCGACCGCGACGTAAAGCTGCGGCGCCACCACCTTGCCGGTCTGGCCGACCTGCCAGTCGTTCGGCGCGTAGCCCGCATCGACCGCTGCACGTGATGCACCCATCGCGGCACCGAGCCGGTCCGCGAGCGGCTCGAGCAGCTTGAAGTTCTCGGCCGAACCCATGCCGCGGCCTCCGGAGACGACGACCTTGGCGCCCTGCAGTTCCGGCCGGTCGCTCTTGGCAATGTCGCGCGACACGAACTTCGACATTCCCGTGTCCGCGACGGGGGAAACATTCTCGACCGCGGCGCTGCCGCCTTCGCCGACCGCATCGAAATTGGTCGGCCGCGCGGACACCACCTTGATCGGATCTGCCGCCTGCACGGTTGCGATTGCGTTGCCCGCGTAGATCGGCCGCGTGAACGTGTCGGGCGCTTCGACGCTGATGATGTCGGACACCATTGCCGCATCGAGCGCGGCCGCGACGCGCGGCAGGATGTTCTTTCCGTACGCCGTCGCCGGCGCAAAGACATGCGAGTAGCCCTTCGCGATCGCAATTACCTGCGCGGCGACGTTTTCGGCCAGCCCGTCCGCGAAATGCGCTGCATCGGCCACCAGCACCTTGCTGACGCCGGCGAGCTTCGCCGCATGAGCGCCCGCGCCGGCGCAGCCATGCCCGACGACCAGCACGTGAACATCGCCCCCCGCCTTTGCCGCGGCAGTGACGGTGTTCAGCGTTGCTGCGCGCAGATGAACCTGATCGTGTTCCGCTAACACTAGAGCTGTCATCTCTTCCCCTGCGCTAGATGCACTTCGCTTCGTTCTTCAGTTTGGCCACCAGCGTGGCCACGTCGGGTACCTTCACGCCGGCCTTGCGCGCCGGCGGATCGGTGACCTTCAGCGTCCTGATGCGCGGCGCAGGGTCGACGCCGAGATCGGCCGGCTTCAGCGTCTCCAGCGGCTTCTTCTTGGCCTTCATGATGTTGGGCAGCGTCACGTAGCGCGGCTCGTTGAGCCGCAGGTCGACCGTCACCACCGCGGGCAGCTTGATCGCGATCGTCTCAAGGCCGCCGTCGACCTCGCGCGTCGCGGTCGCGGCGCCGTCGGCGATCTTCAACTTCGACACGAAGGTCGCTTGCGGCAGGCCCGCCAGCGCCGCGAGCATCTGCCCGGTCTGGTTCGCGTCGTCGTCGATGGCCTGCTTGCCGCACAGGATCAGCGCCGGTTTTTCCTTATCGACGAGTGCCTTCAGGATCTTGGCCACTGCGAGCGGCTGCAGCTCGACGTCGGTTTCGACCAGGATCGAGCGATCGGCGCCGATCGCCATTGCCGTGCGCAGGGTCTCCTGGCACTGCGTCACGCCGCAGGACACCGCGACGATCTCGGTCGCGACGCCGGCCTCCTTGAGGCGCACCGCTTCCTCGACGGCGATTTCGTCGAACGGGTTCATCGACATCTTGACGTTCGCGATGTCGACTCCGGTCTGGTCCGATTTCACCCGGACCTTGACGTTGTAGTCGACGACGCGCTTGACCGGTACGAGCACCTTCATGGATTCATCTTCTTGGAGGGGATGGGAATGCGCGGGAACAGATCGTGGATTATACGAACGCGCCGCGTCGCATCCGGCACGCGGACACCGATCAGGTCAAGAACCGTGCATCGAGCCACACCCATCCTCCCGCAAGGAGGCCGTAGCGGGCGAACTTGCCGAGCGCCAGCAACAGCGCCGACGACCAGGGGTTGAAGCGCAGCCACCCGGCCCCCACGCATAGCGCGTCGCCGATCACGGGCAGCCAGGACATCAGCAACGCCGCGGGGCCGAAGCGACGGAGGTGAACGATCGCCTTGTGCTCGGCCCGGTTCGGGATCAGACGCCCGATCAGATACGACGTCATGCCGCCGGCCGTGTTGCCGATCGTGGCCACGATGATCGCGCGCCAGAACGCCTCGGGAAATTTGTGCAGCAGCGCCACCAGCAGGATCTCCGAGTTGCCGGGAACGAGCGTGGCCGAAACGAAACTGGAGATGAAAAGCCCGACGAAGCCGGCCTCTTCCGAGAACTGCAACGCTGTCATCGGACCGTCGGCGGTGCGACAGAAGGTGGAAGCGAATTGTAGTCGGCACCGCCGATGCGGCTGCCGGGCAGTGATAGATTGCCGCCGCGTTCAGGAGCCCGGAGACAAGCGATGAACGATATGAAGTTTGCCGACATCCTCGCCGCGCTGGAACAGCTGCCCGAGCTCGGCGACCCGGCGGCGGAGGAGCGAGCGCAGATCGAACGGTTGTTGCAGGCGGCTCCTCCCGCCGACCTGCGCGGCGCCGCCCGCGCGCGCGCGCTGCAGTACATCGCCGCGGTGCGCGCCGCCGACGCCGGATGGCTGTCGGCGCAGAACTTGCTCGCGTCGTTTCCGCTCGCGAGCGCCGAAGGCATCGCGCTGCTGCGACTGGCCGAAGCGTTGCTGCGCGCGCCCGACGCCGAAACACAGACATGGCTGATCGCGGAGAAGCTCGCTGCCTTCCGCGCCGCACCGAAGAACGACGGCGAGGGTCTGATGCAGCGCGTGCTCAGCACCGCACTGAAGATCGCCGGCCATACCGCAAGCGATGCCGAATTGCAGGCGGGCGCCGACGCGAGCGCCGTGCGCGCGTGGCTGGCGCGCACCACGCTGCGCCCGCTGGTAATCGAAGGCATCCGCCGCTTCGGCGAGCAGTTCGTGTTCGCGCCGAGTCTTTCGGCGGCGACCGCGCGCGCCGCGCGCCGACCCGACGCGCGCGAAACCTACTCGTTCGACATGCTCGGCGAAGGCGTGCGCACCGCCGCCGATGCGCGCCGCAATATCGACGCTTACACCGCCGCGGTCGCGGCGCTCAAGGCCACGCGCGGCGTGCGTCCCTGGTTCGAACGCGACGGCATTTCGGTCAAGCTGTCGGCAATTCACCCGCGGCTGGAGACCTCGCAGTTCGATCGCATCGAGCGCGAGCTGTACCCGCAGCTTGTCGAACTTGCCCTGCTCGCGCGGGACGCGGACATCAATTTTGCGATCGACGCGGAAGAATCCGAACGGCTGGAGCTGCAGATTGCGCTGGTCGAGCGGCTGATGCGCGAGCCGCAACTGAAGGATTGGCCGGGGCTCGGGCTCGCGGTGCAGGCGTATCTGCCGCGCGCCGCCCACGCGATCGACCACCTGCTTGCCTGCGCGCGCGAGATCGCGCGCCCGCTCGCAGTGCGGCTGGTCAAGGGAGCCTACTGGGACGCCGAGATCAAGCACGCGCAGGAACAGGGACTGGCGGGGTTTCCGGTGTTCACGCACAAGTGGGCGAGTGACATTGCCTACACGGTGCTGGCCGAGCGCCTGCTGGCGGCGGGCGACCTGGTGTATGCGCAGTTCGCCACCCACAACGCACTCACCGCCGCCACGGTGGTCGAGCTTGGTCGGCGCCATCCGCAGTCGCGCTACGAATTCCAGCGCCTGCACGGAATGGGCGCGCCGCTGTATGCCGCGCTGCTTTCCGATCAGCCCGATGCGCGCGTGCGCGTGTATGCGCCGGTCGGCGAGTTTCGCGACCTGCTTGCGTACCTGGTGCGGCGCCTGCTCGAAAATGGCGCCAATTCGTCGTTCGTGCACCAGATCTCCGACAAGTCGGTGCCGCCCGAAAGCCTGATCGACGATCCAGTCGTGCTGGCCGAGCGCGCGGCCGCGCAGGACTCGCTGTCCGAGGTGCTGAGCACCGGCACGCGTCTGTTCGCAGACCGTCGCAACTCGCGCGGCATCGACCTGCAGCACGCGCCGACGCTGCTGTCGCTGGCGCGCCATGTCGCGGGCGTGCCCGCGATTGACGCCACGCCGCTGATCCTGGGCCCGACCGCGCCACGGACGCCGGCCGCGGTGAGCAATCCGGCGCGACTGTCCGAAGCGGTCGGCACGATCGTGGAAGCCACGACCGAACAGGCGCAGGCCGCAGTCACCGCGGCTGCCGCGGCCCGGCACAAATGGGATGCAGTGCCGGTTGCGCGGCGCGCCGAACTGCTGCGGCGTTGCGCCGATGCGTTCGAAACCGCGCACGACGATCTGGTTGCGCGCCTGGTCCGGGAGGCAGGCAAGACGATGCTCGACGCGCACCTCGAGGTGCGCGAAGCGGTGGACTTCCTGCGCTACTACGCGGTCCAGGCCGAGCGGCACCTGGTCGAGCAGCCGCTGCCCGGCCCGGTCGGCGAAGCCAACCGGCTGCGGCTCGCCGGGCGCGGCGTGTTCGTCTGCATCAGCCCGTGGAACTTTCCGCTCGCGATCTTCACCGGACAGATCGCCGCGGCGCTCGTCGCCGGAAACGCTGTGATCGCCAAGCCGGCCGAACAGACGCCGCTGATCGCGTTCGACGCGGTGCGGCTGATGCGTGCTGCCGGCATACCGGACGAGGTTCTGCAGCTCGTGCCCGGACGCGGCGAAAGCGTCGGCGCGGCGCTGACATCGGACCCTCGCGTCGCCGGCGTCGCATTCACCGGTTCGACCGCGACCGCGCGTGCGATCAACCGCGCGCTAGCGGCGCGCGACGCGCCGATCGGGGTGCTGATCGCCGAGACCGGCGGCCAGAACGCGATGATCGTCGACTCGACCGCGCTGCCGGAGCAGGTGTGCGACGCGGTGATCGCGAGCGCCTTCCGGTCCTGCGGCCAGCGCTGCAGCGCGCTGCGGGTGCTGTGTCTGCAGAGCGAGATCGCCGACTCGATGCTCGCGATGATCGGTGGCAGCATGCGCGAGCTCCGCATCGGCGATCCGGCCGATCCACGCACCGACGTCGGCCCGGTGATCGACGCCGAGCAGCTGGCGGCGCTGCAGCAGCAGCGCGATTGGCTGCGCGCGAACGCGGTGCGCATTCACGAATCCGAATTGCCGCCCGGGCTCGACGGCCATTACTTCGCGCCGATTGCGTACGAGATCAGCTCGATCGCGCAGCTGACGCGCGAGCACTTCGGCCCGATCCTTCACGTGGTGCGGTTCGACAAGCTGAAGCTCGACGCGTTGCTGGACGAGATCAACGCGACCGGGTACGGGCTGACTTGCGGCCTGCACACGCGGCTCGATGCGCGCATCGATCAGGTGGCCGCGCGCATCCGCGCCGGCAACCTGTACGTGAACCGCAACATGATCGGCGCCGTCGTCGGCGTGCAGCCGTTCGGTGGCGAGGGCCTGTCGGGCACCGGGCCGAAGGCGGGCGGCCCGCACTACCTGCTGCGCTTCTGCACCGAGCGCACGCTGACGGTCAACACCGCGGCGGCGGGCGGCAACGTCGAACTCGCAGCGGGACTCGCCGGCTAGCGCAGGTCGCGGATGATTTCGCGCGCCGCGTTGTATCCCGGCGCGCCGCTGACCCCGCCGCCTGGGTGCGCGCCCGCGCCGCAGTGGTACAGACCTGCGATGGGGCCGCGATAGCGCGCGCAGCCGAGCAGCGGCCGCAGCGAGAAGATCTGGTCGAGCGACATCTGTCCGTGCAGGATGTCGCCGCCGACGAGGCCGAATTCGCGCTCCAGATCCAGCGGCGACCACGCGCGATATCCGAGCAGCGCGCGGCGAAAGTTCGGGCAGTACGACTGCACGACGTCGAAGATCGCCTGCACCGCCGCGTCCTTCAGCCGATCCCAGTCCGCGTTGGGCCGGAACTGCTGCGCGAACAGGCTTGCGACGTGCGCGCCGCGTGGTGCGAGCGTGTCGTCGACCACGCTCGGAAGCAACATCTCGACGATCGGCGCGCGGGCGAAGTCCTGCGCCTGCGCTTCGCGCCATGCACGATCCATGCAGTCCAGTGACGGCGCGAACACGATGCCGCTCGCATGATGTGGCTGTGCCTGCGTTCCCGGCAGGCACGCGAAGTCCGGCAGTTCGGACAGCGCGACGTTGATCCGGAACGACCCGGACCCGCAGCGGTAACGATCGATCGCCGCTGCGAAATCGTCGGGCAATTCGGTGCGATCGATCAGCCGCTGATAGAGGAGTTTCGGGTTGACGTTCGCGGCCACGGCACGCGCACGGATCTCCCTGCCGCCTGCGATCATCACGCCGGCCGCACGCCCGCGCTCGACCAGCACGCGCTCGACCGGTGCATCGAGGTCGATCTGCACGCCACGCGCCCGCGCCTCGTCGGCCATCAGCTCCGTGATGCGCCCCATGCCCCCGATCGCATGGCCCCAGCGACCGGGCTTGCCTTTGACCTCGCCCAGCGCGTAGTGCATCAGGAGGTAGGCCGACCCGGGTGCATATGGGCTGGCGTAGTTGCCGACAATCGCGTCCCAGCCGAGCACGCTCTTCAGCGGCTCCGACTCGAATGCCGCGTCGAGCCAATGGCCGGCGCTCTTGGTGAGGATGTCGACCAGGTCACGCTGGCCCGCGCGCGGCAAACGGCCCAACTGCGCGAGCAGGCGCGCGGCGGCCAGCGCGTCGCGCCAGTCGCGCACCAGCAGCGGCCCGCCGAGGTTCGGCGGCGCACGCAGCAGCCAGTCTTTTGCCAGCGCCGCTGCGCGATCGAAACGTGCGTAATAGGCCGGCAGTGCTTCGGCGTCACGCGCAGAGAACTGCGCGATGGCGGACGCGCTCTCCGCGGCGGAGCCGCCGAACTTCAGCGACCTGCCGTCCGGCAGCGGCAGAAAGTTGGCGAACGGCCGCTCGACGATGCGCAGGCCGCGCTCGGCGAGCTTCAGGTCGCGGATGACCTGCGGACTGAGCAGGCTGACGGTGTAACTCGCGCTCGAGTTGCGGAAGCCGGGAAAGAACTCCTCGGTGACCGCCGCGCCGCCGACGACCGATCGACGCTCGACGACGCGAACCTTCAGCCCGGTCGCGGCCAGATAACAGGCGCAGGCGAGGCCGTTGTGCCCGGCGCCGATGAGCAGGACGTCGAGGTCCCTGCGCGACATGCGCAGCGATCATACGCAGGCGCGAGTCCCCTGCGGCGCTGAGGCATGGCAGCGCGCGCGCTTCCGGGGAACCTCGTCACCGCTGCACCGCCCGGTGCCTCGCCAGCGCCACCGTCAGCGGCGCTTCATCGCCGCCGGTCCCTAACTGCGACCGGCTCTCACTTGATCTGCCGACCGGGCTGCGTCAGGGCTTCTGGTCTCCGCCGCCGACGTCAGGGGATTCCTGCGCGGGCCTTTCGGACCCGCCTGGCTCCGAGTGCGGAATCCCCACCCGATCGGGTGCCGGCGAAATCCGCCGCGCGCCGCTGAAACGCTTGCGCCAGTACGGAATCTGCATCGATTCGATACGCACCTGCCCGCCGCGCGCCGGCGCGTGCACGAAACGCCCATCGCCGATATACAGCCCGACGTGCGAGAACGGCCGCCCGAGCGTGTTGAAGAACAGCAGGTCACCCGGTGCGAGAGCGCCGCTCTTGACCGTGTGGCCGAACCTCCGCAGGGCTTCCGATCGGTGCGGCAGGTCCAGCCCCAGCGCGAGGTCGACCACGTATCGCACCAGACCGCTGCAGTCGAAGCCGCGCGCCGGATCGTCGCCGCCCAGTTGGTACGGAACGCCAAGGAAGCTGAGCGCGCGCATCACGATCTCGACCCCGCCGGGCGTCGCCGCGTCGCTTTCCTCGGCCCGTGCCGGCGTCGTGTGGACGATCGCGAGCGCAACGAGCAGGCTCGCAAGTGCGACCTTGACGGCGCTGCTGCGGGCCGTCCTGTGGCGGACGGATGAGCGCGAATGCGTGACCATGATCAGACGGACGGCAAACGTGTCGCGCGAAGATACCGAAAGAATTCGGAAATTCCCAGTGCGCTGACGCAGTTGGACGCGGCGACAGGCATTTCGGGTACATTTGAACGCTCCCAACATCGGATTACCGCGCCGCTGCGAGGGACCGCTTGTCAGACGACGCCACCTTCAAGAACACCGCGCCGCTGCCGCCCAGGGCGCGACTGCTGATCGCCGACGATTCGCGCATCGTCCGTGCATCGATCACCCAGCACATCCGCGACCGTTTCGACATCCGCGAGGTCACCGACGGCGAGGCCGCCTGGCAGGCAATCCTGCTGGACGCCTCGATCCGCGTGCTGATCAGCGACCTGACGATGCCGAAGATCGACGGCTTCGATCTTCTGTCGCGCATCCGCAGTTCCAAGGTGCAGCGCATCCGCGAACTGCCGGTGGTCGTGATCACCGGCGCCGACGAGGAGGCCGAGCGCGAACGCGCGGCTGCGCTCGGCGCCACTGACTTCATTCAGAAGGGCGTCAACGCGGCGGAGCTGATATCGCGCCTCGAAGTGCTGGTGAAGCTCGCCACGACGCGCGAGACACTGTCGGAAACGCAGGCCACGCTCGAATCCGCTCGCACGATCGACCCCGACACCGAGCTGCACAACCTGGGGTTCTTCGATCGCCAGGTCGACAAGCTGATTTCGTATTCGCGCCGCAACCTGTCCGACGTGGCGCTGATCTGCGTGCGCGTCGAGCTTTCGATGCCGCAGTCCGACGCCTGGGAAGGCGAGATCGAGCAGCGCGTGAAGCTGGTCGGCCGAACGCTGGCGGCGTCGATCCGCCTGGAGGACCTCGGGACCCGCTCCGACCGCTACGAGTTCTGCGTCGCCACCCAGACCAACGGCTTGTCCGGCGTCCTGCGCTTTGCCGCCCGACTGCGCAAGGTGCTCGAAAACGTCGATGCGGCCGGACCCGGCGTCGAGGTCTGGACCTGCATCGGTGTGGCCACGCTGTCCGAAGACCTGCGTCGCGGCGCCGAGGAGCTGCGTTCGATCGCGCAGCGGCGCGCGCAGCAGGCGCAGGCAAATCGCTCGCGCCGCATCGTGCTCGGCGCGGCCGAGGGAGCGGCGCCGAGCGCGATCGACGCGCGGCCTGACGAGGCATCGATGGATGTCAGCCTGGCGCTGGCACTGATCCGCGCGGGGCGCGCCAACGAAGTGGTACCGCACCTGCCGCGTCTCCTGATCCAGATCGACCCGCTGCTGAAGCTGGTACGACAACAACGAGAACTGCAAGCCAATCAATCGGAGGGCGCACGCGATGACCACTTACAGGGAGTTCCACGCTAAATCAATCTCCGACCCGGCGGCGTTCTGGGACGAGCAGGCACGCCTGATCGACTGGCAGACGCCGTATTCCAAGGTCCTCGACTATTCGAACCCGCCGTTTGCCAAGTGGTTCGTCGGCGGCAGGACGAACCTGTGCCATAACGCGATCGACCGCCATCTGGCGGCGCGCGCCTCTCAGGCCGCGCTGATCTACGTATCGACCGAGACCGACCAGGAGAAGATCTTTACCTTCAGTCAGCTCCACCGCGAGGTGAACCGGATGGCGGGGATCCTCAAGGGGCTCGGCGTCGGCCGCGGCGACCGCGTGCTGATCTACATGCCGATGGTTCCGGAAGCGGTGTTCGCGATGCTGGCCTGCGCACGCCTCGGCGCAATCCACTCGGTCGTGTTCGGCGGCTTCGCGTCGGTCAGCCTCGCCACCCGGATCGACGATGCGCAGCCGAAGGTCATCATCAGCGCCGATGCGGGTTCGCGCGCCGGCAAAGTCGTCCCCTACAAGGGCCTGCTCGACGAAGCGATCGCGCTGGCGAAATTCCCGCCGCAGAAAGTGGTGATGGTGAATCGCGGTCTGGCGGAAATGAAACTGGTCGCCGACCGGGATCTCGACTACGCGAAGCTGCGCGAGAAGCACATGAACGACGAAGTGCCGTGCGAATGGCTCGAGTCGAGCGAACCGTCGTACGTGCTGTATACGTCCGGCACCACCGGCAAGCCGAAGGGCGTGCAGCGTGACACCGGCGGCTATGCGGTCGCGCTGACCGCTTCAATGAAGAACATCTTCTGCGGCAACGCCGGAGAGACCTATTTCTCGACCAGCGACATCGGCTGGGTGGTGGGGCACAGCTACATCGTCTACGGGCCGCTGCTGGCCGGGATGGCGACGGTGCTCTACGAGGGCACGCCGATCCGCCCCGACGGCGGCGTGTGGTGGAGCATCGTGGAGAAGTACAAGGTCACGTCGATGTTTTCGGCGCCGACCGCGATCCGCGTGCTGAAGAAGCAGGATCCGGCACTGCTGAGGAAGCACGACCTGTCCTCGCTGCGGCTGCTGTTCCTCGCCGGCGAACCGCTCGACGAGCCGACCGCGCGTTGGATCGCCGACGGGCTCGGCAAGCCGATCATCGACAACTTCTGGCAGACGGAGACCGGCTGGCCGATCCTCGCGATCTGTCGCGGCGTCGAAGCCCTGCCGTCCAAGTTTGGCTCGCCGGGTCTGCCGGTGTACGGCTACGACGTGCGCCTGTACAACGAGGTGACCGGCGAGGAAGTCGGCGACAACCAGAAGGGCGTGGTCGGAATTCAGGGTCCGTTGCCGCCCGGCTGCATGAGCACCGTGTGGCGCGACGACGAGCGCTTCGTCAAGACGTACTGGAAGAGCATTCCCAACCGGACCGTCTACTCGACCTTCGACTGGGGCATTCGAGACAGCGACGGCTACTTCCTGATCCTCGGACGCACCGATGACGTGATCAACGTCGCCGGGCACCGCCTTGGCACGCGCGAGATCGAGGAGTCGATCAGCTCCCACTCCAACATCGCGGAGGTCGCGGTGGTCGGCATCGCCGATCAGCTGAAGGGCCAGGTCGCGATCGCCTTCGCGGTGGTCAAGGATCCGGCCCGCATCGCCACAACCGAGCTGCGCCGTGCGCACGAAGGCGAAGTGATGAAGGTCGTCGACGACCAGCTCGGTGCGGTTGCGCGGCCGGCGCGCGTGCATTTCGTGACCGTGCTGCCCAAGACGCGCTCCGGGAAGCTGCTGCGCCGGTCGATCCAGGCGATCTGCGAGGGCCGCGATCCGGGCGACCTGACGACGATCGAGGATCCGGGCGCGCTCGAGCAGGTGCGCGCGGCGGTCAAGTCGGGCTGATCCAGCGCCCTGCGGATCGCGTGAACGGGTTCACGTTGGAGACGTTCAGTCTCAGCTACTTTCTCGCGTCGTTCCTGCTGCCACCGATCCTGCTGGTGATCACGGCATCCATCGGCGCGTGGATGCTGAAGCGGCGCCGCGCCGGTGCGCGCTGGTTGATCAGCGTCTCGCTTGCCGGCCTGCTCGTGCTGAGCCTGCCGGTGGTGGCGTTCTCGCTGTTCAAGCCGCTCGAGGTCGCGCCGCTGGACCTCGTCCAGGCGCGGGATGCGCAGGCGATCGTGATCCTTGCCGGCGGGCGGGCGCGCGGCGCAGTCGAATGGGGTGGCGACACCGTCAACGCGTTCACTCTGGCACGGCTGCGCTATGGAGCTCATCTGGCGCGCATGACCGGGCTGCCGGTGCTCGTGACGGGCGGAAGCGGCACCAGCACGCTCGAACCGGAAGCAGTGCTGATGCAGCGGGTGCTGCAGCAGGAGTTCGGTATCGCGCCACGCTGGGTGGAGAGCGCCAGCCGCACGACCGAGGAGAATGCGCGCCTGAGCGCGGTAATCCTGCGCAGGGCGGGAATCACGCGCGTGCTGCTGGTCACGCACAGCTTTCACATGCGACGCGCCGAGGCGGATTTCGAGCGTGCCGGCCTGCGGCCGATCGCCGCACCCACAGGGTTCCAGGGGTTGCGCAAGTTCGAATGGCTGCAACTGGTTCCGGCTGCGGATGCGCTGCGCCTGTCGCACGTCGCGCTGCGCGAGTGGCTGGCGCTGGCGCGCGATCGACTAATCTACCGGCACTGACTGCGGAGGAAGGCGGCATGCGAACCCGGATGTGTCTGACGCTGGAAGACGTGCAAAAGATCGGCGCTGCGGCGATCGCCGAGGCAACGAAGAACAAGTGGGCAGTGACGATCGCGATCGTCGACGACGGCGGGCACCTGCTATGGTTGCAGCGCCTGGACGGTGCAGCGACCGTGTCCGTGTACATCGGACAGGAAAAGGCGCGCGCCGCGGCGCTGGGAAGGCGCGAAACCAAGCGCTACGAAGACATGATCAACCAGGGCCGCACCGCCTTCCTGTCGGCGCCGCTGCAGGGCATGCTCGAGGGCGGCGTACCGATCATCGTCGACGGCCAGGTGATCGGCGCGGTCGGCGTGTCGGGCGTGCAGTCAAGCGAGGACGCGCAGATCGCGAAGGCCGGCATCGCGGTGCTCGGCTCGTAGAGCCGAGTACCGCGGAACGAGGGGGTTCGGCTGACCCCCTCGTGCTCCCCCAGCCAGGATGGAAGAGGCGCTACGACGCGAGCGCCGCCCGCCTGCCGCGCTCGACATCGACGAGCGCGAGCACGAGCAGTCCGATCACGAAGAACAGTCCGGTCACGAGGATCGCGAGCCGGTGATCGTTCGCCGTCAGCCACGTCACCAGGCCATAGGTGACCGGGCCGACCACGCCGGACAGCCACACCGCCGCGTTCCAGAGCGAGTAGAACTCGGCCAGCCGCGCAGCCGGAGCAAACACGCCGACCATCGCGCGTCCGGCCGACTGGCTCGATCCCATGCAGATGCCGGCAATGTTGGCCGCGACCCAGAATCCGACCGCGCCGGTCGATGCCGCGGCGATCAGCACCATCGCGATCCATCCGGCCAGCGTGATCGCCAGCGTGGCCCGATGCCCGATCGCATCCTGCACGTAGCCGAACAGGAACGCGCCGATCGCCGCCGTGACGTTCACGGCCAGGATCAGGAACATCGTCTGCACGACCGTGAAATGCATCGCCTGCTGCGCGTAGATCGCGGCAAGCGCGATCACGACCGCGATTCCGGCCTGGTAGAAGAAGCCGCACACCATCAGCCAGCCGAAGTCGCGAAACTCGGCGATGTGCCTCAGCGTGTGCCACAGGCGCTGCGTCGACTCGGCGACAAAGTTGCGCACCGTGACATCCGTTCGCGGGACCGCACGCTCGCGCACCATCACGAACATCGGCGAGGCCGCGAGCGCGAACAGCACCGCGGTGATCCACATGGTCACCGGGACGAACTGAGCCGCGGTCTGCCCATGGCCTTGTGCCCATTGCACATAGCCGAGGCTCAGTCCGAGCGCAAGCAGCCCGCCCAGGTAGCCGAAGCTCCATCCCCAGCCCGACACCTTGCCCAGCGCTTCCGGGCGCGCCAGTTCAGGAAGAAACGCACTGTTCAGCGTGACGCCGGCGGAGAAACCGAAGTTCGAGATCACGATCGCCGCGAGCGCCAGTGCGAGATCGCCGGGCCCGACGAAGGCGAGCGCCACGGTGCCGAGAATGCAGGCGGCGGTGACGACGAACAGCATGCGCTTCTTCTGCGCGTGCACATCGGCGTATGCACCCAGCGGCGGCATCAGCAGCATGCCGACCAGGTAGGAAACCGAGACCGCGATCGTCCACGCGAGCGTGCCCCAGTCGGCCCCGCCCGCAACCACGCCGACGAAATAGGCGTTGAACACCGCCGTCAGCACCACGGTCGTGTAGCCCGAATTCGCGAAGTCGTAGCACGACCACGCGAAGACTTCGCGACGGGTGACGCCCGGGTTGAGCGCAGCGGGATCGAAGAGCGGCATGGGCCGCGCATGCTACCTCCCGGAGCGCCAACGCCCACCTATACTCGCGCGGCATGAAGGCTCTCGACCGCATCGACCGGCACATCCTCGAAATCCTGCAGCAGGATGGCCGGCTCACGAACCAGGCGCTGTCCGAACGGGTCGCGCTGAGTCCGCGCGCCTGCCTGGAACGCGTGCGGCGTCTCGAGAAGGCGGGTTTCATCGCCGGCTACATGGCGCTGATCGAGCCGCGCAAGGTGGGCGGGCTGCTGACCATCGTGGTCGAGGTTTCGCTGCGCGACCAGTCGGCTGCCACCCATGCGCGCTTCGAAGCGCGCATGCGTGCCTGCGACGAGGTGATCGAATGCTTCCTCGTCTCCGGCCCTTGCGACTACGTGCTCCGGCTCGCCTGCCGCAGCCTGGATCACTACCGCGACCTGACCAATGCCTGGACCGACGACCCGACGCTGGGGGTCGAGCGCATCGCATCCAAACCCGAACTGCAGACGGTCAAGCCGTTTCGCGGTTATCCGATTCCCTGAGCGAGGGCAGCCGCGCAGCCGATTCGGCGGTGGCCGCGCGCAGGCCCCGCCGAAGATGCGGCCTTCCGGAGCCAGTTTCGCCACCCATTGAGCCGGTTCTTCCTAGACTTTCCTCATGCGATGCGCCGGCGCGGAAAACCGGCGCCATCCGCTCGCGATGAGGCGAATCATGGACGTACGTCGGACTCAGACCACCAGCGCAATCGCGCTCGAAGCGGCCGTTGCCGCGCACAACTATCACCCGCTTCCCGTCGTGCTGCAGAGCGGCCGCGGCGAGTGGCTGGCCGACGTCGACGGCAAGCGCTATCTGGACATGATGAGCGCGTATTCGGCGGTCAGCCACGGGCACGCGCATCCGCGCCTTGTCCGCGTGCTCACCGAGCAGGCAACGCGCGTCGCCGTGACGTCGCGCGCCTATCACACGGAGGCGCTGGGCCCGTTCTTGCACAAGCTGGTGCGCCTCACCGGACTGGATCGCGCGCTGCCCGCGAACGGCGGCGCCGAATCCGTCGAAACCGCGATCAAGGCAGCGCGACGCTGGGGCTATCGCGTGAAAGGGATTCCGGAGGACCGCGCCGAGATCGTCGTCGCGCGCGGCAATTTCCACGGTCGCACCACCACGATCGTCGGCTTCTCGAGCGAGCCGAGCTACCGCGACGGCTTCGGCCCCTTCACGCCGGGGTTCCGTCATTTCGACTTTGGCGATGCCGATTCGCTCGCGGCGGCGATCAACGAAAACACCTGCGCGGTCCTGATCGAGCCGATCCAGGGCGAAGCCGGAATCGTCGTGCCGCCCGATGGATTCCTGCGCGCTGCGCGGCGGCTTTGCGACGAGCGCGGCGTGCTCCTGATACTGGACGAGATCCAGTCGGGACTCGGCCGCACCGGCCGCTGGTTCGCGTTCCAGCACGAGGACATCCGCCCGGACGGGCTGATCCTGGGCAAGGCGCTCGGCGGCGGCCTGCTGCCGGTCAGCTGTTTCGTGGCGACCGAAGAATTGATGCGCGTGTTCGATCCCGGCAGCCACGGCTCGACATTCGGCGGCAACCCGCTCGCATCCGCCGTTGCGCTTGAAGCGCTGAACGTGATCGAGGAAGAACGACTGGTCGAGCGCAGCGCGGTCCTGGGCGCGCATCTGCTCGCGCGCCTGCGCGCGATCGACTCGCCTTTGATCCGCGCCGTACGTGGCCGAGGACTGTGGGTCGGGGTCGATCTGGATCCGGCGCGGGTGTCCGCACGCAAGGTGGTCGAGCGGCTCGCGGAACGGGGCGTGCTGTCGAAGGAAACGCACGAGACGGTGATCCGTTTCGCGCCGCCGTTGACGATCGCGCGTGCAGCGCTCGACTGGGGCGTCGATACCTTCATCGAGGTGCTGCGCGAGTTCGGGCCGCTGTCGGCGCGGCCTGCCGGACGCGGCACGGCGGCAGGAGCCGCCGCATCAGCCGCCACCCAGCGATCCGGCCCGGCGGGCGGACGGCCGCATCTGATGATGAGCGCACCGGATCACTTCGAGGTCAGCTACCGCATCAACCCATGGATGGATCCGGCCGCCTGGCGGCCATCGGCCGCCCGGTTGCATCAGGACGCGCGCCGCGAGTGGCAGCAATTGAGGCAGACCTATGAGCGCCTCGGCGCGCGCGTCGACGTGCAGCCTGCGGCCAGTGGATTGCCCGACATGGTGTTCACCGCCAACGCAGCGTTCGTGCTCGATCGCAAGGCGCTGCTGGCGCGCTTCCGCTGCAATGAGCGGCGCGGCGAGGAGCTTCCGAACCGTGCCTTCTTCGCGGCGCTGCGCGCGCGCGGTGACATCGATTCGATCGTCGAGGCGCCGCCCGGGCTGCTTTTCGAAGGCGCCGGCGACGCGCTGTGGGATCCATGGCGCGGCGTGATCTGGACCGGTTATGGCCAGCGTTCAAGCGCGGAAATGCGGCAGGTGATCAGCGAGCACTTCGGACTGCCTGCGGTGGCACTGGAACTGATCGATCCGCGCTTCTATCACCTCGATACTTGCCTGTGCCTGCTGTCGCGCGGCGAGGTTCTGTTCCACCGGCCGGCGTTCTCGCCGCGGGCGATCGATTCGCTGCAGGAATTGATCGGCCGCGAGCGTCTGATCGAGGTGGGTGACGAGGATGCCCATCGCCTGGCGGTGAACGCGGTCTGCATCGGCGACGATGTCGTGCTCTGTCATGCAAGTGCTACGCTGCGCGCGCGGCTTGAGCAACTCGGCTATCGCGTCCACGTGGTTCCGCTGGGCGCATTCAATCGGTCGGGCGGAGCGGCGTACTGCCTGACCCTGCGCCTGGATCTGGCGACGCGGCCGTCGGTCCGCCATGATCACCCGCTGATCGAAGCCGATCTGTTCGAACTGCGCGCGGCCTGAAGGTCGCGCAACGGACTGCGATTCGCACGTTCGCCGGAAGGCGGCGGATCGACCATTCTCATGTCGATTTCTCATCCAAAAACCGGATCAACAGCCCGCTGAACGCGCTTCATAGTCCAGCCCTGTAGTCAACAAGAATTGCCGGGCTGCCGATGAAGATCGTTTCCGTTTCGGACGCTGCACGCGCATCGAACGATGCGTCGCGCGCGACGCTGCGCTTCGAGAACGGCGCGCAGTCGACGACTCATTCCGATCCCGCAGAGCCCTCCGCGGACCAGCGCGCGATTCTCGAACGCGAACTCGACCGCCTGCAGCAGGCGATCCAGATCGATCAGCAGGCAGCCGGGCAGCATCTGAACTGGCTGCTGCTGTCGCAGGCGCTGTTCATGAACGCCTTCCTGATCGTCATGCTGCTCCACGGCGCGATGTCGATGACCTTCGCGCGCTGGCTGCTGGTCGGGCTTGCGGCGCTCGGCGTCACCGCCGCCGTCATGCTGCACGCGGCGCTGCGGCGCAAGCGCGAGGAGGTTGCAATGCTCTGCCTGCAGCGTCGCGCGGTGGAGCTTTCGCTGCAGAAGGACTTCGGTCGCGTGCCGATGTTCCCGCCGACCCGCAACGAAGCGCCGTCGGCTGCGCTGCCGGCGATCTTCCTGACCGCGTGGGGCCTGCTGCTCGCGTACGCGCTGCTCTCGCCCCCCTGATCCACCCGTCGGTGACTACTTCGCCCAGCGCGGCTTGCGCTTGTCGATGAAGGCGTCCATGCCCTCGCGGCCTTCGTCGTGCGCGAAACTGCAGGCGATCACATGACCCGCGACCTCGTAGGCCCGCTCGAGGCCGGAGTCGATCTGTTCGTAGAAGGCGCGCTTGCCCTCAGCCACGGTCACGCGCGGCTTGGCAACGATCTGCTGCGCCAGCCGCTGCACTTCTCCGTCCAGGTCCGCCGCAGGCACGACGCGATTGACCAGCCCCCACTGCTGGGCCGTCTGCGCGTCGATCATGTCGCCGGTCAGTAGCATCTCCATCGCGCGCTTGCGCGACAGGTTGCGCGCCAGCGCAACGCCGGGCGTTGAGCAGAAGAATCCCCAGGAAACGCCCGGCGTGGTGAACTTGGCAACATCGGCCGCCACCGCGAGGTCGCACTGCGCGACCAGCTGGCAACCCGCGGCCGCGGCGGCACCGTGAACACGTGCGATCACGGGCTGCGGCAGCCGCGTGATCGAGACCATCATCCGGCTGCAGCGGCGAAACAGCGCCTCGATGGCAGGCTGCGCGCCCAGCGCGCGTATCTCCTTCAGGTCGTGGCCGGCGCAGAAGCCCTTGCCGGCGCCGGCGAGCACGACGACCCGGACGCTGTCATCCTTCGCGATCGTGTCGAACGCGGCCTGCAGCGCGTCGATCATCTCGCCGGTCAGCAGGTTGAACTGCTGCGGCCGGTTCAGCGTCAGCGTCGTGATGCCGCCGGCATCCTCGCGCAGCAGCACGGGTTCGATGGGTTGCGGAACAGCACTCACGGTGGCCTCCTAGACGTCGATCGCGGCAGCCGAGCGCGCCTGCTGCCGCAGCATGAATTTCTGGATCTTGCCGGTCGAGGTCTTGGGAATCTCCCCGAACACTACGCGCTTCGGCACCTTGAATCCCGCCAGGTGCTGGCGGCAATGCGCAAGCAGTTCCTCCGGCGTCGCACTCGACCCCTGCTTGAGTTCCACGAACGCGCACGGGACCTCGCCCCACTTCGGATCGGGCTGGGCCACGACCGCCGCCGCCATCACGGCGGGATGCCGGTACAGCACATCCTCGACCTCGATCGACGAGATGTTCTCGCCGCCGGAGATGATGATGTCCTTGCTGCGATCCTTGATCTTCAGGTATCCGTCCGGATGCACGACCGCGAGGTCTCCGGAATGGAACCACCCTCCAGCAAAGCTCTCGTGCGTCGCCTTTTCGTTCTTCAGATAGCCGCGCATCGTGATATTGCCGCGGAACATCACCTCGCCGATCGTCTCGCCGTCGGCCGGCACCGG
>JBAIYN010000403.1:0-8817 GCA_037915775.1 Burkholderiales bacterium
CGCTACGCCTGCACCAAGTGCGAGTTTTCGATCAGCAAGCATCCGGGCAGCCGCTTCTTCGAGCCTGCCGAGGTCGAGCAGCTGCTGCGCGACAAGCAGATCGGGCCGCTGACGGGCTTTCGCAGCAAGATCGGACGGCCGTTTTCGGCAGTGTTGAAGCTCGTGCCGCCGGAGTTCAAGCTCGAGTTCGACTTCGGCAACGCGCCGGCCGGCGACGATGGCGAGCCGGTCAGCTTCGAGGGACTGACGCCGCTCGGCGCATGTCCCAAATGCCGCGCTCGGGTATTCGAGCAGCCGATGGCGTACGTGTGCGAGAACTCCGTCGGACCCGCGCGCAGCTGCGATTTCCGCTCCGGCAAGGTGATCCTGCAGCAGCCGATCGAGCCCGAGCAGATGAGAAAGCTGCTCGCCGAGGGAAGGACCGATCCGCTGCGCGGGTTCGTGTCCAACCGCACGCGGCGCAAGTTCTCCGCGCAACTGGTCAAGAAGCCGGACGGCACGATCGGGTTCGAGTTCGCCCCGCGCGCCGCCGCCAAGCCGGCGGCAAAGGCCGCCGGCGAACCCCCCGCGAACTACGAGGCGCGGCCGAAGCCGGCCGCGCGCACGCGCGCGACGGTTTCCGCCGCCGGCACGGCGGGGCGCCGCGCAACGCCTGCGAAGAAGAGTGCAAAGCGCGCCGGCAAGGCCGGCAAGTCGACTGCGCGGACGGCCAGGCGCGCGCCGCGCTGAAGCGCTGCTACACCAGACTCTGCAGCGCGTCGGTGGCGGCGAGCGCCTGCAGCAGGGCCGCATTGACCTGCGCCGGCGATGCGGAAGGTATCTCGCTCGCCAGGTCTGCGGGCTCCGACACGCCCTCGAGGGCACGCGCGAGCCGCAGGTACGGCGCCGCCGGCCCGGCATCGTTGAGCACGGCATCGGTGATCGAGAGCGGCAGCTCGATCGAGCCGAGCAATTCTCGCGCGGATATGCCGGTGATCCGGTCGAGCAGCGAGAACACCCCCACCGCGAAGCCCTCTTCGCTCACTTCGTGGACCTTCAGCATCAATGCCAGGTTCTCGATGAAGAAGCCGCGCGCGATCGCCGCGTGAATCTGCGGCATCGTCCGGCTGCCCTTCGATGCGATCACCAGCAGCAGGATCATCCATTTCAGCAGGCGCCGGTAGCCGAGCAGTGCGATCGCCTGCGACACCGACCCGATCGGGGTACCGCGCCGGAACGCAGGACTGTTCGCAAGCGTGATCAGCAGGTAGGCCAGCACCGGCTCGCTCTTGAAGGTCTGCTCGAGTTCGGCAACGTCTGCATCGGCCTGCAGCAGACGCACGAGCTCGAGCACTGCTTTCTGCGATGGCTGCAGTGCACCGGGAGATTCCGCCGCGGCCTCATCGAGCGGCCAGCCGACGATCGCGTGCGCGCCGGCGCCGAAAGCCTGCTCGGCCTCCTCGCGTGTCGTGGCGCCAGATGCGAGCCAGCCGATCCGGCCCAGCAGTCCGCCCGGCCGCAGGCGGACACTGGCGAGCGCGTACTGGAACAGGCTGGCGAGGTCCGCATTGAGCGCATGACCGTCCTCGACGCGCAGCACCAGGCGGGTGCCGTTGCGCTGCACCTGCTGCAGGCGCTCGGTCTGCGCGTCGGCCGCCAATGCCTCGATGCCGACCTCGAACAGGACATTGCGCGGCGCGGACCAGCCGAGCAGCGCGTCGTCGATGCCGAAGCCCCGCGGCGCCAGGATGACGAGCCCGCGCGGAAACGGCGCGCCACCCTCCGCCGCGAATCCCTCCACCACCGCTGACAGCGCCTGCGGCAACGCCACCGCGCCGTGCACGCCGGGGACTGGCTGCAGCGCGATCCGCACGCCGATCGGCCGCCGGTCGCGCGCGACGATCGCGCTCCACTGCAATCGGATCGATTGCAGCAAGGGCGCGGGGGCTTCGCCGCCGCCTCGGGTTTCGGGTGCTGCAAACAAGAGAATTCTCCTTCGTGACGCGCCGGCCGCCGCCCACCGCGGGGGGTGGCGACCGTGAACGACCGGCGGCGCCGGCAGCCGGCGCCGCAATGCCCGCTCGTCTTTGCCTGACTACTCGGCAGCGCCATCGCCTCACTTGAGGGGCGCCGGCGCCGCCAAACGGACGAAGTGGCCCGTGTTTGCCGCACATTGCGCGGGGTCGGGCGACGCCCCGCGACGCCGTGCGACAATCGCGCGCCGCCGCTCCGCCTCCCCGCGATCGATTTCGTTTCGCTTGCGCGCCGCGCAGGTCGTTGCCTTTCGATGCCTCTGTTCGCCTTCACGATCCTGCTGTCCGCATTCCTTCTGTTCCTGGTGCAGCCGATCGTCGCCAAGCAGATCCTGCCGTGGTTCGGCGGCACCTCGGCGGTCTGGACCACCTGTCTGGTGTTCTTTCAGGTGGTTCTGCTGGCGGGCTACACGTACTCGCACCTGCTGACGCGCCGGCTATCCGCGCGCAGCCAGTCGCTGGTGCACATCGCGCTGCTGGCGGCCAGCCTCGCGTTCCTGCCGATCATCCCGCGCGAGTCCCTGAAGCCCGCGGGGGAGGAAGATGCGGCGCTGCGCATCATCGTGCTGCTGGCCGCTACGGTCGGACTGCCGTACTTCCTTCTCTCGACCACCGGGCCCCTGCTGCAGAAATGGGTGGCGCACCGCTTTGCCGAAAAGACCGTCTACCGCCTGTTCGCGCTGTCGAACTTCGGCTCGCTGATCGGCCTGCTCGCGTTCCCGTTCGCGATCGAACCGTTCGCATCCTCGGCGGTGCAGTCGTATGCGTGGAGCGCGGCGTATGCGCTGTTCGTGCTGGTGTGCGGAGCCACCGCGTGGCGGGCGCGCACGCGCGCCGGCGCCGCGGCCGCGCTCGACGCGACGGCGGGAGATCCCGGCGCTGCCCGCGCCGACGATCACGCACCGCGCGCCGGCGATTACGCGCTCTGGCTTGCGCTTTCCGCGCTCGGCTCGGTGATGCTGCTCGCGGCGACCAGTCACATGACGCAGAACATCGCCTCGGTGCCGTTCCTGTGGGTGCTGCCGTTGACGTTGTACCTGGCGAGCTTCGTGGTCGCGTTCGAAGGGCGCGGCGGCCGCGGCTGGTATGACCGGCGCTGGTGGATGTTCCCGACCCTGGTTGTCGTGGTCGCAATGGCCTGGGGACTGTCCGCCGCGCGCGGCGTGCTCGACATCTACGTTGCGATTCCGCTGTACTGCATCGGCGTCTTCCTGGCCTGCGTGTTCTGCCATGGCGAACTGGCGCAGCGCAAGCCCGCGCCGCGCTACCTGACCCAGTTCTACCTGATGATTTCGCTCGGCGGCGCGCTCGGCGGGCTGTTCGTCGGCCTGGTCGCGCCGCGCATCTTTCCCGCCTACTACGAACTGCCGCTCGCGCTCGCGGCGCTGGCGGCCCTGGCGCTGTGGTTCTCCTGGGGCCTGAAGGCGCTGATCGGCCCGGCGCTGATCGCATCGATTGCGACCTGCTACTACGGGCTGGCCTATCGCGAATTCCTCAGGAACGACGTGCTCGTCATGCAGCGCAACTTCTACGGCATGCAGCGCGTGAAGCTGCAGGGCAGCGGCGACCTCGAAGTGCGGCGCCTGTTGCATGGCGTGATCCTGCACGGCGAGCAGTTCGTGCGCGGCCCGCACAAGTTCGAACCCGGCACTTACTACGCGCGCAGCTCGGGGGTCGGCCTGGCGATCGAGAGCAAGCAGGAGCTCGGCCCGGTCCGGCTCGGCGTGGTCGGTCTCGGCGTGGGCACGCTGTCGGCGTACGGCCGCTCCGGCGACGTGGTGCGCTTCTACGAACTCGACCCCGACGTGCTCGAACTGGCGAAGACGCGTTTCTGGTACCTGCGCGAATCGCCGGCGCGGATCGAATTCGCGCTCGGCGATGCGCGCCTGTCGATGGAGCGCGAACTGCGCGAACAGCGGCCGCAGCGCTTCGACGTGCTGGCGATCGACGCGTTCTCGAGCGACTCGATTCCGGTGCACCTGATCACGAAGGAGGCGATCGAGATCTACGCCCGCGAGATCGCGCCCGACGGCATCATCGCGGTGCACGTGTCGAACCGCTTTCTCGACCTGAAGCCGGTGCTGGCCAACATCGGGGTTGCCACCGGCCTGTCGGTGCGGCTGGTTGCCGATGCACCCTCGGACGAAAGCGGCGCGTCGAGCACCGACTGGGTGCTGATGGCAAAGGACCCGCGTGTGTTCGACAGCGATCTGCTCGCCGACCGCGTGCAGACGATCGCACCGCAGCCGCGGTTTTCGCTGTGGACCGACCAGTTCAACAATCTGCTCGACGTGCTGAAGACCCGCCCGTTGGCGGATCTGAGGTCCGCCCTTTTCGACTGACATGCTGGGCAGCGCGTTGGGCGCGGCGATCGACGACGCACTGCGCGGCCTCGGAATCGGACCGGTGCGCGCGGCCCGCGCGCTCGGCGGCGGCTCGTTCGGCGCCACCTACCGGATCGACACCGCGAAGGATCGCTTCTTCCTGAAGCTCGGCGCGGCGGAGCATCCGTTCGCGGCCGAAGCGCAGGCGCTCGCCGAGATCGCCGCGACGCGCACGCTGCGCGCGCCGCTGCCGGTCGCGCACGGCAGCGCGGACGGACAGGGGTACCTGGTGCTCGAGTGGATCGACCTCGCCGCCGACGGCGACTGGAATGCCGCGGGCGAACGATGCGCCGCGCTGCACGCGGTCGCTGCACCGGCGTACGGCTGGCCGCGCGACAACTCGATCGGCGCCACGCCGCAGTTCAATGCGCGGTGCGCAAGCTGGGCCGAGTTCTGGCGCGAGCGTCGCCTGCGCCCGCAGTTCCGCTTCGCGCGCGCATGCGGACTGGCCGCGCTGTCCGCGCTCGAAGAACGTGCGTGCGCGGCCAGCGACCGGCTGCTCGCCGCGCATGTGCCGGCGGCGTCGCTGCTGCATGGCGACCTGTGGCGCGGCAACCTCGCGTTCGACGCGCGCGGCGAGCCGGTCGTCTTCGATCCTGCCACCTATCACGGCGATGCAGAGACAGACCTCGCGATGACACGGCTGTTCGGCGGTTTTCCGGGCGCGTTCTATGCCGCTTACCACGCCGCCCGTCCGCCGAACGAAAATGCGGCGCGGCGTCTTTCCCTGTACCAGCTTTATCACGTGCTGAACCACGCCAACCTGTTCGGCGGCGGTTATGCCGCGCAGGCTGCCTCGATCATCGCGGCGCTGGCCGCAAGTTGAGCGCACCGGGATTGCGGCATACTTGCGCGCCGCATCCGCACCTCTGTCGCTGCCCGCATGTCCGTCGCATCGAAGACCAGACCGAAAATCATCGTTCGCAACTCGCGCATCCACGGCCGTGGCGTGTACGCCGGCCGCCGCATCAGGAAGGGCGAGCGGATCATCGAATACAAGGGCGAACTGATCACCTGGAAGGAGGCCGATCGCCGGCCGCCGTCCGACCCCGACGATCCGCACCACACCTTCTTCTTCTCGCTCGAAGACGGCAAGCACGTGATCGATGCCAACGTCGGCGGCAACGCCGCGCGCTGGATCAACCATTCGTGCGCGCCGAACTGCGAGACCGAGGAAGAGGACGGACACGTCTATATCGACGCGCTGCGCGACATCAAGCCCGGCGAGGAACTCTTCTACGACTACTCGCTGATCATCGACGAGCGCATCACGCCGACGCTGAAGAAGCAGTACCGCTGCCTGTGCGGGGCACGGGATTGCCGCGGTACGATGCTCGCCTTGCGCAAGCGCAGTCAGGGGAAATCATGAAGGTGAACGCCTATACGGTCGCGGTCCCGGTATTCGTTCGGATGCTGACCAATCTGTCGGCGATCCTGGACAAGGCGGCTGCCTTCGCGGAAAGCCGCAAGATCGATCCATCGGTGCTGCTGAACGCGCGCCTGTTCCCCGACATGTTCCCGCTCGCGCGCCAGGTTCAGCTCGCAGCGGATTTTGCGAAGGGAGCGACCAGCCGGCTCGCAGGCCAGGAGCCGCCGGCCTGGGAAGACAACGAGGCGAGCTTTGCCGACCTGCAGGCGCGCATCCGGCGCACGGTCGATTTCGTGCAGGGCTTCAAGCCGGAGCAGTTCGAAGGCGCGGACGAGCGCGAGGTGACGCTGAAGGTGCGCGGCGAGACGGTCAAGCTCGAGGGCGCGCCGTACCTGCTGCAGCGGGCGCTGCCGAATTTCTATTTCCACGTCACCGCCGCCTACGCGATCCTGCGCCACAACGGCGTCGATATCGGCAAGCGCGACTTCATCGGGCCCACGTAACAGATCCTCCGTCGGAACCCGCGACCGCGCCGGCGAATCCAACACCGGCGCAGGATCCCGGACGGCCTTGCGACGGATCAAATCTCGACCGACCCTGCGCACGCCGGCCGCGCTAGTCTTGCGTTGCCGACACGATCGCCTTCGATGGATCAACGCGTCCGACCCGAATCCCTGACCACGGCCAACGCACCGTCGGCACGCCTCGTCCTTCCGGTGCATGGAATGACCTGTGCGTCGTGCGTGGCGCACGTGGAAAAGGCGCTGAACGGCGTGCCCGGCGTGCGCAGCGTCGCGGTGAACCTCGCGACCGAATCGGCCGCCGTCGAAACCGGCGCTCTGGATCCCGGCGCGCGGCGCAGCGCGCTCACCGCGCTGCGCGGTGCGGTGGCCGACGCCGGCTACGAGGTGCCGACGCAGTCGATCCGGCTCGCGATCGACGGCATGACCTGCGCCAGCTGCGTGGCGCGCGTCGAAAAGGCGCTGCTCGACGTGCCGGGCGTGCTCGATGCGAGCGTGAACCTCGCGTCCGAGTTGGCCATCGTCGAGCTCGTCAGCGGCGCCGCCACCGCGCGCGACCTGGTGCGTGCGGTGACCGAGGCCGGCTACGAGGCGAAGCTGCCGCAGGCGCAGGCGACGCCGGTGCAGGAAGACCGGCTGGCGGGACTGAAGCGCGATGCGATCCTCGCGTTGCTGCTCGCCGCGCCGCTGGTGGCGCCGATGCTGCTGGAAATGCTGCATGTCCACGTCGCTCTGCCGCCGTGGCTGCAATGGCTGCTCGCCACCCCGGTGCAGTTCTGGTGCGCGCGCCGCTTCTACGTCGCCGCAGGCAAGGCGCTGCGCGCACGCACCGGCAACATGGACCTGCTGGTGTCGCTCGGCACGCTGGCCGCATACGGCCTGTCGCTGTACCTGTGGCTCGACGAAGGACGCAGCGGTCACCTGTACTTCGAGGCGGCCGCGGTGGTGATCGCGCTCGTGCTGCTCGGCCGCTGGCTGGAGGCGCGCGCCAAGCGCCACACGTCGGAGGCGATCCGCCTGCTCGGCGAACTGCGGCCGACCGACGCGCGCGTGCTGCGCGATGGCATCGAGCAGATGGTGGCGCTGGAGGAAGTACGGCTGGGCGACCTCGTGATCGCGCTGCCGGGCGAACGCATCGCGGTCGACGGACTGGTGCGCGCAGGGATGACCGCGGTGGACGAGTCGATGCTGACCGGCGAGGGCCTGCCGGTCGACAAGCAGGTCGGCGACAAGGTGACCGGCGGCGCGCTGAACACGACGGGGCGGATCGAGATCGAGACGACCGCGGTCGGCGCCGAGACGGTGCTGGCACGCATCATCCGCCTGGTCGAAAGCGCGCAGGCGGCGAAGGCACCGATCCAGCGTATGGTCGACCGCGTGGCCGCGGTGTTCGTGCCGGCGGTCCTTCTGATCGCGGCGGCGACGCTGGTCGGCTGGATCGCGGCCGGCACGACGTTCGAGACCGCGCTGATCCACGCGGTCAGCGTGCTCGTGATCGCCTGCCCCTGCGCGCTCGGACTGGCCACGCCCACCGCGATCATCGCCGGCACCGGCGTGGCGGCGAGGAACGGCATCCTGATCCGCGATGCGGAGGCGCTCGAGGCCGCACGCAGCGTGCGCGTGGTCGCCTTCGACAAGACCGGTACGCTGACCGAAGGGCATCCGCGCGTTGCCGCGGTGCTCGGCCATGACCTGCTCGACGGCCGCGAGGTGCTTGCGCTTGCCGCCGCGGTCAGCAGCGGCAGCACGCATCCGCTCGCGCTCGCGGTGCGCGCCGCGCTCGAGGAACACCGCGACATCGCGCAACGGCGCGCGGAGGCCCACAAGACGCTGGCAGGCCGCGGCGCGACCGCACGGCTGCTCGACGACCAGGGACGCGCGACGCAGGTCGAACTGCTGTTCGGCAACCGGCGGCTGATGCAGGAGATCGGGCTGTCGCTCGATGCCATGGCGGCGCAGGTCCAGGCGCTCGAAGCGGAGGGCCGCACGGTGTCCTGGCTTGCGGAACGCACGCCGGACGGCGTGCATCTGCTCGGCCTGGTGGCCTTCGGCGACGAGCCCAAGCCCGGCGCGCGCGCCGCGGTCCAGCGCCTGAACCGCATGGGCATCGAAACGACGATGCTGTCGGGCGACAGTCAGGCCGCCGCCGCGCATGTCGCGCACGCGCTCGACCTCGCGCATTTCGAGGCCGGCGTGCTGCCGCGCGAGAAGAGCGCGCGCGTGCAGGCGCTGAAGCAGGGCGGGCGCGTGGTCGCGATGGTCGGCGACGGCATCAACGACGCCCCTGCGCTCGCGGCGGCGGACATCGGCATCGCGATGGGCTCCGGCACCGACGTGGCGATCGAAGCAGCCGGCATCACGCTAATGCGCGGCGACCCGCGCCTGGTCGCCGACGCGATCGAGATCTCGCGCGCGACCGTGCGCAAGATCCGCCAGAACCTGTTCTGGGCGTTCTTCTACAACGTGATCGGCATTCCGCTCGCCGCGTTCGGGATGCTGTCGCCGGTGATCGCGGGCGCGGCGATGGCATT
>JBAIYN010000669.1:0-2775 GCA_037915775.1 Burkholderiales bacterium
GCGGCTGGTCGACGCGGCGACGACCACCGGCGCGATCCGCTTCGGCGGCGAAGACCTGCTCGCGAAGAGCGAGCGCGGGATGCGCGGGCTGCGCGGCCGCGACATCGCGATGATCTTCCAGGAGCCGATGACGGCGCTGAATCCGCTCTACACGGTCGGCAACCAGATCGGCGAGGTGCTCGAGCTGCACGAGGCGCTGCGCCCGAATGCGGCGCGGGCGCGGGCGATCGAGCTGCTCGGCAAGACCGGCATCCCGGAGCCCGAGCGGCGCATCGACGCCTATCCGCACCAGCTGTCGGGCGGGCAGCGCCAGCGCGCGATGATCGCAATGGCGCTCGCGTGCCGGCCCAAGCTGCTGATCGCCGACGAGCCGACCACCGCGCTCGACGTGACGATCCAGGCGCAGATCCTGGCGCTGCTCGACGAACTGCAGCGCGAGATGGGCATGGCGCTGCTGTTCATCACGCACGACCTGAACCTGGTGCGTCGCTTCACGCATCGCGTCGGCGTGATGGAGAAGGGCCGGCTGGTCGAGCAGGGCGCCACGCGCGAGGTGTTCGACCACCCGCGCCACCCGTACACGGTGAAGCTGATCAACAGCCGGCCGCAGCGCGCGGTGCAGCCGCTGCCGGCCGACGCGCCGACGCTCGTCAGCAGCCGCGGCGTCGACGTGCATTTCACGAGCCGGCGCGGGTGGTTCGGTCGGCACGTGTTCGAGGCGGTGCGGTCGGCGACGCTGGAGCTGCGGCGCGGCGAGACGCTCGGCATCGTGGGTGAGTCGGGATCGGGCAAGACCACGCTCGGGATGGCGCTGCTCGCGCTGCAGCCGATTGCCGGCGGCGAAGTTCGCGTCGGCGACATGCGCATCGACAATGCCGACCGTGCCACGCTGCGATCGATGCGGCGGCGGATGCAGGTAGTGTTCCAGGACCCGTTCGCGTCGCTCAGCCCGCGGATGACGATCGAGCAGATCGTCGGCGAGGGGCTTGCGCTGCACATGCCCGAACTGGGTGTGGAGCAGCGCCGGCGCCGCATCGTCGACATGCTGGCCGAGGTCGGTCTGCGCGAGGACGCCGGGCTGGACAACCTGCTCGGGCGGTATCCGCACGAGTTCTCCGGCGGCCAGCGCCAGCGCATCGCGATCGCGCGCGCGGTGATCCTGCGGCCCGAGGTGCAGGTGCTCGACGAGCCGACTTCCGCGCTCGACGTGTCCGTGCAGCAGCAGGTGCTGAAGGTGCTGGCGGACCTGCAGTCGCACTACGGCATCAGCTACATCTTCATCAGCCACGATCTGGCGCTGATGCGCGCGATGTGCCACCGCGTGCTGGTGATGAAGAACGGCGCGATCGTCGAGGAGGGCGAGGCGCTGGCACTGTTCGCGCGTCCGCAGCACGACTACACGCGGGCGCTGCTCGACGCCGCCCAGCTGGTCTAGGCGGGCGGCATCAGCGGCTATGCGCCTTCACTTCGCCGCGCTGCGCGCGCGCCAGTTCTTCCAGCTGGCGCTTGGCGGCGTCGAATGCGTCGCGCAGCGCGACGAACGGATCCTCGTCGGCCGTGCGCGTGATCGCGATCTCGTGGCCCTTGGCCTTGATGTCGAAGCGGACCGAAAATTCGTTACCCTGCTTGCGGCGTCGCGTTTCGTGGCTGACGACCACGCGGCAGCTCAGCAGATGCGGGTGAAAATGGTCCAGCTTCGCGGCGCGCTCGCGTACTGCGGTTTCGAGCGCCTCGCTCGGGGTGAGGTCCTGGAACGTGACCTGCAGCGGGAGTTTCATCGGCACTCCTTTCGTTGTCATGCTGCAATATCAACGTAGGCCCGACGCGTGCGGCGGCATTGACGGCCGTCAAGCGAGCGGCCGCACCTCGTCCGATCGGATGCGCGTGAACTGATGAACGACGCCGTTGCCCGCCATGCCGAGCTGATTTCTGCGTTGATGCGGCCGGCGGCCTACCCGCATCCGGTCGAGCGGGTCGCGCTGATCGAGACGCACATTTCGTCGGTGCTGCTGGCGGGCGCATACGCGTACAAGGTCAAGAAGCCGGTCGATCTCGGTTTCGTCGATTTCTCCACGCTCGACCGGCGGCTCCATTACTGTGAAGAGGAAGTGCGGCTGAACCGGCGCACCGCCCCGGACCTGTATCTCGGCGTGGTGCCGATCACCGGCAGCCCGGCTCAACCGCACGTCGGCGGCGATGGCGATGCGATCGACTACGCGGTGCGGATGCGGCGCTTCGACAACGATGCGCTGCTCGATGTGCGGGCGCGGCGCGGCGCCCTGCAGGGCGAGGAAATCGATCTTCTTGCGCAGTCGATCGCCGATCTGCATGCGGTCGCCGCGCGCGCGGCGCCGGACTCGGATTACGGCACCCCGGAGCGCGTGCTGCACTGGGCGCGCGAGAACTTCACCCAGCTGCGCGCGCGGTCGCTGCCGCCCGACATCGATGCGCCGCTATCGCACCTGGCTGCATGGACCGCGCACGAGTTCGAGCGCTGCCGGCCGGCGATGGTGCAGCGGGCCGAGGAGGGTTTCGTCCGCGAGTGCCACGGCGACCTGCACCTGGGCAACATCGTGCTGCTCGACGGACGGCCGACATTGTTCGACGCGATCGAGTTCAATCCGCAGCTGCACTGGATCGACGTGGCGAGCGACGTTGCGTTCGTGTTCATGGATCTCTTCGATCACGGCATGCCGCGCTTCGCATGGCGGCTGCTCGATCGGTATCTGCAGGCGAGCGGCGACTACGGTGGCCTGCAGGTGCTGCGCTTCTATG
>JBAIYN010000479.1:0-3152 GCA_037915775.1 Burkholderiales bacterium
CGGACGGCGCCAGGAGGCCACGGCCTCCTGGCCTCAGATCTCGAGGTTGTCGATCAGGCGGGTGGTGCCGAGCTTCGCCGCCGACAGCACCACCAGCGGTTCGCCGGCTTCGACTTCCTGCGGCGTCGGCGCCTTCAGGTCGCGCTGGCGTCGCACCGATACATAGTCGATCTTCCAGCCGTTGGCGGCCAGTTCGCGCTGCGCATCGGCCTCGATGACGGCGACAGCGTGCTCGCCGGCGCGCAGGCGGTCGCGCACCTGGTTCAGCACGCGGTACATGCGCGGCGCTTCCTTGCGCTCGACAGCGTTTAGAAAGCGGTTGCGCGAGGACATCGCCAGGCCGTCGGGGTCACGCACGGTCTCATGCGGGACGATTTCGGTCGGCAGCGCGAACTGGCGGCACATCTGCCGCACGATCATCAGCTGCTGATAGTCCTTCTTGCCGAACACCGCGACCCGCGGCTGCACGCAGGAGAAGAGCTTCAGCACCACGGTCGTCACGCCGACGAAGAAGCCGGGGCGGAAGTGGCCTTCGAGGATGTCGCCCAGGTCGTGCGGCGGGCTGACGCGGTACTCCTGCGGCTCGGGGTACATCTCCTTCTCGTTCGGCGCGAACAGCACGTAAACGTGGTTCTGCTTCTGCAGCTTGTCGATGTCCTCCTGCAGCGTGCGCGGGTACTTGTCGAAGTCCTCGTTGGGGCCGAACTGCAGGCGGTTGACGAAGATCGATGCCACCACCGGATCTCCGTGCTGGTGCGCCATCGTCATCAGCGCCAGGTGGGCGTCGTGCAGGTTGCCCATCGTCGGGACGAACCCGATGCGCAACTGCCCGCGCAACTGGTCGCGCAGTTCCTGGATCGTGTGGACGACTTTCATCTGCGCCTCCGCCCGGGTGAGCCCCGGTTCGCGCGCGGCGCATTTTAAACGGCGGTTGCTGGTTGTCCGTTGTTCGGTGTCCGTTGCCACCCAACCAGCAACCAGCAACGAGTCAGTATGCGTGCTCGGGAGCCGGGAACGAACGCTCCTTGACCGCCTTCACGTAGGTTTCGATCGCGGCCCGGATGCTCGGGCTGCCGTCCATGAAATTGCGCACGAAGCGCGGCTTCTTGCCGGGCGTCACGTCGAGCATGTCGTGCAGCACCAGCACCTGGCCGGCGCACAGGTTGCCGGCGCCGATGCCGATCGTGGGAATCGACAGCAGTCGCGTCAGTTCGGTTGCCACGTGCGCCGGCATCAGCTCGAGCACCAGCAGCGCCGCGCCGGCGTTCTGCACCGAAAGCGCGTCGCGCTTCAGCTGCGCCGCGCCTTCCTCGGTCTTGCCCTGGATCCGATAACCGCCCCGCGAATGAACCGACTGCGGCGTCAGCCCGAGATGCGCGCACACGGGCACGCCGCGCTCGACCAGGAACGCGATCGTCGAGGCCAGCCACGCGCCGCCCTCGAGCTTGACCATCTGCGCGCCGGCCTGCATCAGCTTCACCGCTGCATCGAACGCCGCCTGCGGCCCGCTCTGGTAGCTGCCGAACGGCATGTCGGCGATCAGCCAGGCCGAGCGCACCGCATTGGCCACGCAGCGCGTGTGATAGGCAACCTGCTCGAGCGTGACCGGCAGCGTCGAGCGTTCGCCCTGGATCACCATGCCCAGCGAATCGCCGACCAGCACGCAGTCCACGCCGCACGCATCCAGCAGCGCGGCGAAACTCGCGTCGTAACAGGTCAGCATGGCGATCGGCTCGCCGCGTTCGTGCATTTCGCGCAGGCGCGGCAAGGTGACGGCCTTGCGCGCGGTCGCGGGGGCTTCGGTCGGGTGCGTGCTCATGCAAATGTCCCTCCCATGTTGAAGTACTCGCGCCGCCCGCGCATCCGCTCGATACGCGACAGCAGCAGCGCGAAATCGTCCTCGTTGTCGATCGGATTCAGGTTCTCGGTGTTCACCACCAGCACCGGCGCGGCCTCGTACTGGTGGAAGAAGCGCATATAGCTGTCCGACAGCGCGCGCAGATAGTTCTCCGAGATGCCGGCCTCGATCGGATTGCCGCGCCGGCTGACGCGCTCGATCAGGGTGTCGGTTTCCGCCTGCAGGTAGATCACGAGGTCCGGGGCCGGCGCCTGCGGCGCCAGTTGCGCGAGGATCTGCTCGTACAGCTTCAGTTCGTCGTCAGCCAGCGTCAGCCGCGCGAACAGCGGGTCCTTGTCGAGCAGGAAATCGCCGACGACGACCGACTGGAACAGGTCGAGCTGGGCGAGCTCCGCCAGCTGGCGCGCGCGCTGGAACAGGAAGAACAGCTGGGTCGGCAGCGCATAGCGGGCGCGGTCGCGATAGAAACGTTCCAGGAACGGGTTGGTGTCGGCCTGCTCCAGCAGCAGTTGCGCGCCCGCGCGCTGTGCGAGCTTGCGCGCGAGCGAGGTCTTGCCGGCGCCGATCGGCCCCTCGATCACGATGTGGCGGTAGCGCGCGGGCAGCACGTTGGTCACCGGGGCCTCGGCCGGGAATCCTTGGACGCGATCAACGGCAGCGCGTTTCGCGCCGATGCGGGCCGGCTGCGTTCAGGCGCCGGGCCAGGGTGTCACCCGCTGGTCCGCCGCCGAGCGCAGGAACGTCGCCGCCGGGCCGTGCCCGGGGATGACGATGTCGGGTGCCAGGTCGACCAGCGGCCGCAGCGCGAATGCGCGCAGGTGCAGGCGCGGATGCGGCAGCGTCAGCGGCGTGCTGCTGACGATCAGGTCACCGACCAGCAGCAGATCGAGGTCGACCTTGCGCGGCGCGTTGCGCGGCGCATTGGGCATCCGGCGCTTGCGGCCGAGCATGATCTCGAGATCGAGCAGATGCAGCAGCAGCGCATACGGGTCGTGCAGGGTATCGAGCGCGACCACGGCATTGATGTAGTCGGGCCCTTCCGCGTCGATCGGCGCGGACCGGTAGAACGGAGACACGGCGACGAAGTCGCAGCGCTCGATCGAGCGGACCGCCTCGATCGCCGCCTTGGCGGTTTCCATCACGTCGCCCTGGTTCGCCCCGAGCCCGATGTACGCGCGTCGCTTCAACTCCCCCTCACTGTTCACCGGCCGGCTGCGTCGATGAATCCGGCATCGGTGGAGGGCTGGCCGCGCCGCCGCCGCTGCGCTTGCGCCGCCGCCGGCGGCGCGGCGCC
>JBAIYN010000098.1:0-1669 GCA_037915775.1 Burkholderiales bacterium
GCTGCTCGCGGAGAAGGTGCCGCTGCTGGTCGAGGGCGCGAGCTCGATCGCCGACCCGCAGGTGCGCTACAAGGGGACGATCGGCGGCGACATCTCGCACGGCGACCCCGGCAACGACCATCCGGCATTGATGATTGCACTCGATGCGTCGTTCGTGCTGACCGGTCCGAAAGGCGAGCGCGTGGTCAAGGCGGATGGTTTCTTTCTCGGCCTGTATTCGACGCTGCTGGAGGCGGACGAGATCCTCACGCAGATCCGAATACCGATCCCCGCCCCGGGCAGCGGGTGCTCGTACCAGAAGCTCAAGCGCAAATCCGGCGACTTCGCGACCGCCGCCGCCGCGGTCCTGCTGCAGATGAAGGGCGGCAGCGTCGCCCGGGTCGCCATCGCGCTCACGAATGTCGGACCGACCGCGCTCAAGGCGAGCGCGGCCGAGGCCTATCTGGTCGGGAAGTCGATCAACGAGGCCAGCCTGAACGAGGCCGCGCGGCTGGCGATGAGCATCTGCGACCCGGCACCGGACCAGCGCGGCGATGCTGCTTACAAGACCGCGATGTGCGGCGAGATGACGCGGCGCGCGCTGCAGGCTGCGGCCGCACGCGCAAAAGGCTGAGACGGGAGGAGGAAGCCATGGCGAACGCACACAAGGTGTCATTCAAGCTCAACGGCAAGGGCATGGAGGTCGCGGTCGAGGCGCGCGAGCTTCTGATCCATACCCTGCGCGAGCGACTCGGCCACACCGGGCCGCACATCGGTTGCGAAACCTCGCACTGCGGCGCATGCACGGTCGACGTCGACGGCATGTCGGTCAAGGCATGCACGGTACTGACCGTGCAGTGCGACGGTGCCGAAATGCTGACGGTCGAGGGGCTGGAGCAGGGCGGCGTGCTGCACGCGCTGCAGCAGGCGTTCCATGAAGAGCACGGCCTGCAATGCGGATACTGCACCCCCGGCATGCTGACCCGCGCCTACCGTTTGCTGAAGGAGAACCCGAACCCGAGCGAACAGGAGATACGTTTCGGCCTTGCCGGCAACCTGTGCCGCTGCACCGGCTACCAGAACATCATCAAGGCCGTGCAGGCCGCCGCCCGCAAGCTCGCTGCGGCTCCAGCGGCAACGGCCTGACCGGCCACGTTGCCACGCGCACGCACCCTCATCGAATAACGGAGACAACCATGGGCGACCTGTCCGAACTCCAGGAACGCGAAAAGAAACTGCAGGGCATGGGCACCTCGCTGCTGCGCAAGGAAGACGCGCGCTTCATCCGCGGCCAGGGCACCTACGTCGACGACATCAAGCTGCCGGGCATGCTGTTCGGCGCGATCGTGCGCAGCCCGTTCGCACATGCGCGCATCCGGTCGATCGACAAATCCACGGCGCTCGCGGTGCCGGGAGTCGCGGCGGTGCTGACCGCCGACGACCTGAAGCCGGTGAACCTGCACTGGATGCCGACGCTCGGCGGCGACGTGCAGGCCGTGCTCGCCGACAAGAAGGTCTGCTTCCAGTATCAGGAGGTCGCGATGGTGCTCGCGACCGACCGCTATGCGGCCTACGACGGCGCGGCGCTGGTCGAGGTCGATTACGAGGAACTGCCGGCCATCGTCGACCCGAAGCAGTCGATGGCGCCCGACGCGCCGATCATCCGCGAGGACATCGCCGACAAGAAGGA
>JBAIYN010000133.1:0-6113 GCA_037915775.1 Burkholderiales bacterium
GGCGCTCGGGCTACAAGGTCGGCGTCAACTACAACAGGAGCCGCGACGCCGCGCAGGCGGTGGCCGACGACATCCGCGGCGCGGGCGGCGAAGCGGTCCTGCTGCAGGCGGATGTCGGCCGGCTCGAGCACGTGGTGCGCATGTTCGGCGAACTCGATGCGGCGTTCGGCGCGCTCGACGTTCTGGTCAACAACGCCGGTGTGGTGGCCGCGTTCCGCGTCGACGCGAGCGACGAAACCAACGTGGCCGACGTGCTCCGCGCCAACACGCTGAGCGCGTTCTTCTGCGCGCGCGAGGCGGTGCGGCGCATGTCGACGCGGCACGGCGGCAGGGGCGGCGTGATCGTCAACATCTCGTCGGTCGCCGCGCGCAGCGGCGGCCTGCCGGACAGCGTCGCCTACGCGGCCTCGAAGGGTGCGATAGACAGCTTCACGTACGGGCTGGCGAAGGAGGTCGGCCGCGAAGGCATCCGCGTCAACGCGATCCGGCCCGGCCTGATCGCGACCGATATCCACGACGCGTACGGCGGGCTGGAACAGATGGAGCAGCTCGCGCGCGTCGCGGTGCCGCTGGGGCGCTCGGGCGCGGCGAGCGAGATCGCGCAGGCCGCGCTGTGGCTCGCGTCAGACGCGGCGTCCTACGTGCACGGCACGGTCATCGATGTCGCGGGCGGGCGCTGACGGCGCCAAACCAAACTATGCGCGCCTGACGCGCAGCTTGCTGTCGGTCAGCACCGCGAAACAGCCTGCCATCGATTCAAGCGAGGTCGTTTGCAGCGCGGCCTGCACGCGATCCGTCAGTGCGATTGCGCCCGGTTCCCGCAGGCGAACCAGCAGCAAGCCGGCGTGACTGCCGGGCGCGTACTTCCGGGCATCCGAGAAGTCCAGATCCTGCGTGATCAGAAATCGCCCCTCCCGGCGCGAAGCAGACCAGACGTCTGCATCGGTATGCCCGGCAAGCCCCTGTTCAGCGACCGTATGGACGTCATGCCCCAGCCTGCGCAGCGCGATAACCAGGCGACCAGGCAGGTTCTCGTCGACCTTGACCTTCATGCCAGCGACGGCGTGCCGGGAACGGGCAGGTCCTCTTCGGCGGAAACCGCGGCGAACGCAATGATCGCGCGCACGGCCGCTTCGTCGAGCGTGGGAAATTCGCGGACGATTTCTCCAACCGTCAACCCTTCGGCGAGACTTGCGAGCACGGTCCGGACGGTGACGCGCGTTCCTTTCACGACCGGCTCTCCACCGCAGATTGCTGGATCACGCACGATGTAGCGCTGATAGTCGATCGCCATGGCAGCCCCTCGGTCCGGCAGGGTATCAAGTTTCGGCGGGATGAATGCCGAGTGGCCATTGTCGCGCAATGGCAACCGCGCTGACAGTCGGATCTTCTAACCGAGTGAGGCCGAAGACCCGGCGACGTCTCACCGCCGCGTTGTCTTTCGCACTGCGGCCCGCTTGGCCGGTACCTTCACGACGCGCTTCTTCGCGGCCTTGCGCGGCGCCTTCCGGGCGACGGTGGGCTTGCCCTTGCGCCGCTTGACCGCCGCCAGCATGCGGTCGAATTCGCGATCGAACTCCTCGGTGATCGATTCGGGATCGGGCACGAGGTGCGCGTCCGAGACCACCGACAGCGTCGCCTCGCCGCAGTAGCTGAGGATGCTGATGCCCATGCCGAGCTCGCGGCCCGGATGCGGCACCCAGAACATCACGCGATCGATCGGCACGCCGGCCAGGTAGAGGGTCTCGGCCGGCCCGGCGACGTTGGTCATCACGAGGCTCGCCTTGGAGCCGAACAACTGCACCGCGAAGTCCTCGACCGTGCGCGGGCCGCGGCCGAAGATGTTGAACAGCGCGAGGATCGCCGCCGGCTCGGGCGAGTGCTTCAGGTCGTCCATGCGCGCCTTGGTCAGGCGCACCCGCTCCAGCGGGTCCTTGCTGCCGATCGCGAGCTCCAGGATCACGAGGCCGAACTCGTTGCCGAGTTCCCGCGCGCGCTCCGGCGGCCGCAGATCGACCGGCACCATCGCGTGGATCGTCATGTCGTCGATGTCGCTGCCGCGCTTCTTCAGGTAGGTGCGCAGCGCGCCGGTCATGCCGGCGACCAGGACGTCGTTGATCTTGGCGCCGAGCGGCGCGCCGATCGCCTTCACGTCCTTCAGCGCGACCGGCCGCGACCACGCGACGTGCTTCTTCAGGCCGAACTCGCCCTTCAGCGGCGACTTCGGATCGCGCCGCTTCAGCAACTCGGCCGCCAGCGTGACCGCGCCGGCGACGACGAGCGCGGCGTGGTCGAGCGCCCTCTGCGGATGGCGCACCGCTTCGACCGCGCCGGCCACGACCGAGCGCACACCTGCCAGTGTCTGCTCGACCGCGCCGAGCGCCGGCGCGAAGGGGCGCTCGGTCGGCAGCGGCACGCCGTGCAAGGGCGCGTTCGGCCTGGTGTCGAACAGCGCGCGCGCGATCTGCAAGTTGGCGGTGCCGTCGCCGATGCAATGGTGGGTGCGCGTGATCAGTGCGCTGCCGCCGTCGACGTCGTCGACCACGTGCACGTCCCACAGCGGCCGCGAGCGATCCATCGGCGTGCTGGCGAGGTCGTTCAGCAACTCGACCAGCGCCGCCTTGTCGCCCGGCGGCGGCAGCGCCACGTGGTGCAGTTGCTGATCGATCTCGAAGTCGGGCATGTCCTCCCATTGCGGAGTACCGAACGCAACCCCCTTCTCGACCACGCGCTGGCGAAAACGCTCGAACTGCGCCAGCCGCTGCGTGTAGACCGCCTTGACCTTTTCGAAATCGAGCGGCTCGCGGGTCAGCGCGATTCCGGTGATCACCGCCGAATTGACGGGCCCGTCGATGTGGTACCACGCCGCGTCGACCGGCGACATCGGGTGCGAAGTCATCGCCTTCCCTTCCGCTCGGGCGCGCGGCAAGACGCCGCGCGCCTACCGAGCGGCCAAGATAGCGAGCTTCAGCGACGGCCGACTTGACCGTTCACAGGTCGCGTGCGGATACGTCCGGTGGAATTCAGCCGTCGTCGCCCGGCGCGCGCAATACGCGGCCGGCGCGGGTCACGTCCTTCGGCTCGACCCAGACGATCGCGCCCCAGCGGCCGTTGCCGGCCGCCAGCCCGTCGACCGCGGCGACGTTGATGCCGTGATCGGCGAGCAGCTTCAGATGGTCCGCGAGCGCACCGGGGCGGTCGTCGCCCTGGATCAGGAAGCCGGACCTCTTCTGGTCGAACAGGATGCGCGCCTTCCTTGCCGCGACGGCGAACTTGCGGCTGTCGTCGGGCACGACGTCGATGTGCGAGCGGCGGCCGGTCGAATGGCCGGCACAGGCGAGCAGGTTGATGCCCGCACTGACCAGCGTCGACAGCACTCGGAACGCCTCGCCCGGACGGTTGGAGACCGTCGTCGAGAACGTGTACACCTTGCGCACGGAGTCTGGCATCGGTCCCCCATCGGCCCCACGAAGCCGCCATGAACGCGAGGTCGAGCGTAGACCGCCGCGCGCGCCGCGTGTTGACGCGCCGCGTGAATCCGCGGTGGTGATCAGCGCGGCCGGAAGACCAGGAAGTACTGGTTCGGCAGGAAGCCGTGCTCCTTGACCAGCGTGTAGCCGGCGCGCTGCATCTCTTCCCGCACCTGGCCGGGCGCGATGCGTGCGCTCTTCGGCGGGCCCATCGGGGCGTCGGGCGTGAAGTCGATGATCGCCACCTCGCCGCCGGGCTTCAGGCTGGCGATCAGGCGGCGGAAATAGGCCTCGCGTGCGTCGATGTGATGGTAAGTGTCGACGACCAGCACGCGGTCGACCTTGGCGGGCAGGCGCGGATCGTCGGGCTGCGCCAGCACCGGCTGCAGGTTCGGCAGCTTGTCGCGCTGCGCGCGTTCGCCCAGATAGCGCACCATGTCGGGCTCGATGTCGACCGCGAACACGCGGCCCTTCGGCGTCATGTGTGCCAGCCGCACCGAGAAATAGCCGGTGCCGGCGCCGATGTCGGCCACCGTCGCGTCGGGTGCCAGCTCGAGCGCCTGGATCACCTGGTGCGGCTTCTGCCACGCATCGCGCGCCGGGTCGTCGAACACGTGCGCCCACTCCTCGGCGCCCGCAAACGAATGGTGATGCGTGTGCGGCGTCTGTGCCGAGCCCGCGCCGCAGGCGAGCACGAGCAGGACCGTCAACCATGCGTGTTTCATGCGTATTCCCTGAAGTATCCGGGCGCGCATTCTCGCGCAAACAGTGCGGGTGTACTGTCGGCGCTCGATCCGACAGGAGCATCCGGATGGCAGATCCGTCGCGACCCGCGAACCGGCTGGCCCGCGAGACCAGTCCTTACCTGCTGCAGCACGCGCACAACCCGGTCGACTGGTTTGCCTGGGGCGAGGAGGCGTTCGCGAAGGCGCGCGCGGAGGACAAGCCGGTCTTTCTGTCGGTCGGCTACGCGACCTGCCACTGGTGCCACGTGATGGAGCGCGAGAGCTTCGAGGACGAGGCGATCGCGCAGCTTCTGAACGAAGGCTTCGTCGCGATCAAGGTCGACCGCGAGGAGCTGCCCGACGTCGACCACGTGTACATGAGCGCGCTGCAGGCGCTGTCGAGCCACGGCGGCTGGCCGATGAACATGTTCCTGACGCCGCAACTGGCGCCCTTCTACGGCGGCACCTACTTTCCGCCGCAGCCGCGCTACGGAATGCCGTGCTTCGCCGACGTGCTGCGCGCGGTGCGCGAAGCGTGGACCACCCGGCGCGACGAGCTCGAGCGGCAGGCGCAGGCGCTGCTCGAGCACGTGCGCCAGGGCGTGGCGCTGCCGCAGCGCGCGCCGGAAGACGGCCTGCACACGCGCGCGGTCACGCATCTGGCGCGCAGCTTCGACGAGGCGCACGGCGGCTTCGGCGCGGCGCCGAAGTTCCCGCAGCCGCCGCTGCTGCAGTACCTGCTGACGCTCGCCGCAGCCGGAGAGGCGCGCGCACGAACGATGCTGCTCACCACGCTGCAGCACATGGCGGCGGGCGGGATGTACGACCACGTCGGCGGCGGCTTCGCGCGCTACTCGACCGACGCGCGCTGGCACGTGCCGCACTTCGAGAAGATGCTGTACGACAACGCGCAGCTCGTGCGCGTGTACGTCGGCGCGTACTGCCTGACGGGTGACGAACGGCTGCGTTTCGTGGCCGAGGACACGCTGGCCTGGCTGCAGCGCGAGATGCATCCGGCCGGCGCTCCGGCCGCGTTCAGCTCGGCGCAGGACGCCGATTCCGAGGGCGTCGAAGGCAAGTTCTACGTGTGGACCTCGGAAGAACTGATCGCGCTGCTCGGCGACGATGCCGAGGCGGCGATCCGCCTGTACGGCGTCACGCTCGAGGGCAACTGGGAGCACGGCGCCAACGTGCTGGAGCGGCGCGACCCGGAATCCGTGCGCGAAGCGCTCGACCTTTCGACCGACGCCTTTCAGGACTGGGAGCGCTCGGTGCGCGAGCGCCTATACGCGACGCGGTCGCAGCGCATCTGGCCGATCACCGACGACAAGGTGCTGGCGGACTGGAACGGCATGATGCTGCGCACACTGGCGGAAGCCGGTCGCCTTCTCGAGCGCGATGACCTGCTGCAGGCGGCGCGCGCGCTGGCGCGCTTTCTGCTCGACACGATGCGCCGCGACGGCCGCCTGCGCCACGCGTGGCGCGCCGACACGCTGCGCAGTGAAAGCTACCTGTCGGACCACGCGCAGGTCGGGCTCGGGCTCGTCGAACTGCACGCCGCCACCGGCGAGCTCGAATGGCTGCAGACCGCGCACGCGCTGTGCGAAGCGATGGTCGCGCGCTTCCACGACCCGGACGCGGGCTTCTTCGACAGCGAACCGGGCGAGCTGCCGGTGCGGGCGCGCGATCTGTTCGACGGCGCGCTGCCTTCCGCCACTGCGGTCGCGTGCGAGCTGCTGCTGCGCCTGGCCGGTACCTACGAGCGCGGCGACTGGGCCGACATCGTGCAGAGGACGATCGAGCGCCAGGGCGCGCTGCTCGAACAGGCGCCGTCGGCGGTGCCCGCGCTGCTGCACGCGCATCTGCTGAACGAGCGCGGCGGCGAACTCGCGCTGCCGATCGAGGAGGGAACGGCGAA
>JBAIYN010000619.1:0-4075 GCA_037915775.1 Burkholderiales bacterium
GAGTTGCGCATCTCGTAGAGAAAGGCCTGCAACTGGTCGCGCTCCTCGGCCAGGCGCTGCGCCTGCGCGTTGGCGCTATCGCGCTGAAGCTGAAGCTCGCTCATCTGGCGTTCGGCATCCGCCACGATGCGCTGAATGTTGGTCTGAATCGCGGTGACTTGATGCTGCAGGTCGTCCGCGCGATGACGCTGCACACCCGCTTCGGCCTGCGCCTCCTCGATCCGAGCGCGGTGCCGAGCGATCAAGGCGTCGAATTCGTCCGGCGACATTCGCGGCAGCCATCGTTCGAGCACCATGCGGCGACCGCGTTCGCGCTCATCAGGATCGATCGCGAGGCTGATGCCTGAACTCCCCAGCGCCGCACGGTAGATCGCGCTGACCCCAGGCACGTGCACGAAGCGCAGGCGCAGTGACGCCTGGCGCCAGAAGTCCCAGTCCTCGAAGCAGGACAGCTTTTCGTCGAAGCGCAGCCCCGCGTCGACCACCGTGCGCGGGAAGAGCACCGCATGGATCGGGAACGGGTTGTGCTGCGGAAGGCGCGCGACGGCGTCGGGAAAGTCGTAAATGTCGACGGTGTCGCCTTTACCGTCGACCACGCGCACGCCAGCGTAGGGTGCGCAAGCCGGTCCGTTGGCCAGCGCGGCCGCGGCAAGCCTTTCGAGATGGTCCGGCAGCAGCAGATCGTCGTCGTCGAGGAACAGCAACCAGTCGCCGTGCGCCGCCCTCAGCGCGACGTTGGCGGCGACGGCGCGCTCGAACGGCGGCCCCGGCTCGACCAGCCGCAGCGGCACACCCTTCCATTGCGCGGGCAGCGGCCGGTGCGACGCACACGATGCGACGACGACGATCTCGATGTGCTGCCAGGTCTGCGCCGCCACCGAGTCGAGCGCCTCCGTCAACGTGGGTCGATCGACGCTGCGCACCAGCACGCTCACGACGATCGGCGCATCAACCGGGCGCCGCCCGCGCGGAGCGCACACGCGTTCCACGACAGGCCGCAGGCCGACGCTAGCGACATCGGTAGCAGCGACTTCGTGAAATGCTTCCACGGCAACCGCGCCGAGCGGAAGCGTGTGCGCCCGGTCACGGTTCAGGCCATCGACGTAATCGTCGTAGCGCCGTTGCGCGAGCGGGGAGCGGAATACCCGCATTGCGGCGCGCTTGCGCTCGACGACGGGGGCTATGTCGACCAGCAGGTTCGGAGCAAGCGGTGCGCTCACCTCGAAGAACAGCACCCGCAGCGATACACCGACCCGGCGCGCCGCTTCGAGCGCGGCCAGTGCCGCCTGGTAGTGGTCGGGGTGGATCTCGCGCGGCGACGGTACGAGCAGTACATCGATGTCGCGCGCGTGGATCGCGGCCGCGATGCGCTCGATCAGCGCGGCATTCGCCTCGATGCCACGATCGGGCAGGCCCCAGAACTCCGGCGGCGCGTAGCCGAGGATGCGCGCCGCGGCAGTACTTTCTGCGCGCCGTGCGGCGCGGGCGTCCACGCCTTGTGCGAATTCGCCCCATGCGCTGTCGGCAAGGACGATCACGTGCACCCGATCGCCGCGGTCGACGAGCTGCGCCAGCGTCCCGCCGCAGCCGAACACCTCGTCGTCCGGATGCGGCGCCAGCACCAGAACGCCGCGCTCGACCAGCGGCAAGGCCGACTCGTAGGGGATCAGTTCTGCTTCACCCGGGCCCATCGTTACCTAGCGGTAATCGGCATCGCCGCCGAGCAGAAGCCAGCGATCGCGCAATTCCTGCGGCGGCGGACCCGGCGACCAGATGCCGGTCGGCACCGCGACCTGGATATCGACCAGGCGTGTTTCCGCATCGACCACGCGCTGCGCCAATCCTGCCGAGCACCAAGCGATCGCTTCCGGCAGCTGCGCCGCGGCGGCGAGCGCGCGCAGTGCATCGCGGGCGGCCGGCAGCAACGCGAGCGGGCCGATGAAATCCATCCACTCGAGCGCGTCTGTGTGCGCCCGCACGACGATCACCGCTTCGCCCTCGGCTGAGGCGATGTGCCACGTCGCATAGTCGAACAGCGGATGCTGCGCATAGCGACCCGCCCACCAGCCATAGTCACGCACGCCGGCGACCCAGGAGCCGAGATCTGCGCGCATCGCCCCCCAGGCCCGCGCAAGCACCTCTTCCGCCGCGCCCGGCAGCAGGCGCTGCATGTCGGGAGTGGCGCTCGCGCGCGCGGGCCAGCGCAGTTCGTCGATACGGCCGACCTGCTCGTACAGCCGTAGCATCTCCGCCACCCGCATCGCGCGCAGATTGGGGAAACCGTATGCGAGCAGATGAGGCTTGCCATACCCGAGTTCATGCGACAGGAAGTCGGAGGCCACTGCGAAAAAGGCGCCGCGCCGCCCGAGCCCGCGCGCCGACGGGTGCACCATCACATCGCCGACCTGAACTCCGGGCACCGTCTCTCCGAACATCAGCAGAGGACGCGGCATCCCGCCGTAATGCGCCATCAGGCGTCCGCCTTCGATCAGGACGCGGCTCGGATTGCGCGGCGCGCGGTACTTCCATGTCCACCACACCGAATTGAAGGGCGCACCGAAGCAGACTTCGAACAGGTCGGCAAACGCAGCCGCCGGGAAATCGCCCGCCAGCGCGACCCTGCGCTCCGCAAGCACCGCCTCCGTCACCGGAGCCCCTCGCCGGCCTGATCGTTCAGCTTCACCGGTCAGCCCGCATCGTGTGTCGGGCGAACCGGAGCAGCGCGTAGCCGTAATGGCCATCTGCATACCGTCTTCGGTACTCGCGGTTCGATTCGTCCAGACCGTCCAGCTGCTCGGCGGTCAGCGCCAGATCGTCGATCAGTTGCTGACGGTGCCGCGCGGTGACCTGCAGCAAATAGTCGAGCGTGGGCGCCGCCTGCGCCGACAGATCGATCCGCTCACGAAGCTCGAACCCGCTTCCTTGCGCAAACGCGATGAAATCCTCCAGCACGGCGAGCCCTGTCGTGCCGGCCGGATCGCGGCGAAGAGCGAACTCGTCGACGATCAGCAGGCAGCCGCCGTCGACCAGCAGGTGGCGGGCCCCGTCGAAAATCGCCTGCGGCGCGACGTACTGCGACGACTCCTGGAACAGAATCGCATCGAAACTGCCGGCCGCAGCCTCGAATTCCTCGAAGCGAGATTGGGTCACCGGCGCATCTCGGCCCATCGTCGCCCGCACCGACTCCACCTGCTGCGGATCGGGTGTCACCCCGTGCACCGCGTACCCGCGCGCGCGCAGCAGCGCCAGCATGGTGCCGAAACCGATGCCGACTTCCAGCAGCCGGCACGGAGGTGGCGGCAGCTTCGCCAGCACCAGTTCCGTCGAATGCCGCTGCGCGCTGCCGATGTCCGCGCGGTCGGGCGAGAAGAGACCATAGTGCAGGTAGTCCACGCGCGCCCCGTCGAGGTAGAGGGCATGCGCATAGACGTTCAGCGGAAAGCCCATCTCGCGGTAGCGCGCAACGGCCCGAGCCTCCTGCAGCCTGCTCATTTCACCTCCCAGCGACGCGGCAGGGATACGAGACCCAGCTCGAGCCCCCGCTGGTGCACCGAGAAGCGCGCCGCGCCGAGCGCGTAGTCATAGACGTGGATGCCGCGCTCGCACATCAGGTAGGCCTCGACGCTGTAGATGCCCTTCAGAAGCGGCAGCCTCGGCAGCACGAGCCGCGCACGTCCGCTACCGTCGCTGTCGCGATGCGGCACGACCCGATCGAGAAACGTCGAGGTGCTTGTGACGACCCGGCCATCCGCCGTCAGGATTATGACGGCGACCGAAGGGTCGGGCAGATGCGGATCCGATACGAACTCGATCTCGGCGACCCAGTCGCTGACACCGCTGTCGAACTGCTCATCGTTGAGCCGGACCGCCTTGATGCGGCCCGATGATGCGCCGGCGGTCGCGGCGACCGGTTCGCTCGGTGCGATCGGCAGTGCCGGCGCTTGCTCCGGCCGACCTGATTCGGTACGCGCCTTGGCATTCAGCGCGGCGTCGTACGCCATCGTCACGCTTGCGGGCGCGCCCTCCATCTTCAGCCGGCCATGGTCGAGCCAGATCGCGCGGTCGCACAGTGCCT
>JBAIYN010000285.1:0-5370 GCA_037915775.1 Burkholderiales bacterium
TAGTTCAGGTGGTGCTGGATGTACGCGCTGGGGGTGAGTTCCGATTCGGCTGCCATCGTCGTCAATTCAGTCCGCTATTCATCACGCATGAACAGCGCCGAAGAAAAGATCAGAAGCGTCAAAGCAAAGGACACGAAAAATGCCGCCGCGACGATGTCCCGATACGTCGCCAGCACCAGCCAAAGCATCAAAATGATCAGCAGGACACGGACGCCCTCCGCTTTCAGTGCGCCGTACAGGATTCCTCCCGCCGAGTCCGCTGGCCGCCGGGTTGCGATGAAGCCCGCAACCACACCGGTCGTGATGCTGATCATTCCCCCCAGCGCCGCCGATACGGCGCCATGCGTTCCTGCCCACAGTGCGGCGACGACGACGAGAACCGCCGTTGCCAACGCCTGTCGACGGATCGCGGTTCGAATCGGCCGCCCCAAGCCAACACGCCGATCACTCGTGAACACGACCTGACTCGACATCCTGCGGAGCCTGTGATTGTATCGAAACCGTTCGGCGCGCCGCAAACGCGGGCTCCGCCACACCGGCAAGCCCGGCTGCTGCCGCGCACTTCGCTTGCGCGCTCAGCCTTTTAACCGCGCAACGAGTCCGTCGAGTTGATCCAGGCTAGAAAACTCGATCGTCAGACGACCCTTGCCCTTGGCATTGGCGCTCAGCCTGACGACCGCGCCGAGCGCATCGGCCAGTTCCTCTTCCAGCCGTTCCACGTCCCGGCTGCGCCTGACTGACTTTGCGGATGCCCGGTCGACACTTCCGCGTTGAGTTCGCGCGACCAGAGCTTCCGCTTCGCGTACCGAAAGGCCCTTGACGACGATTTGGTGCCCGAGCTGCACCTGGGTTGCGGAATCGACGGCCAGCAGCGCGCGCGCATGTCCCATGTCGAGCTGGCCGCCCATCAGCATTTCCTGAACCGGAGCGGCCAGGTTGAGCAGGCGGAGCAGGTTCGAGGTCGCGCTGCGCGAGCGCCCGATCGCCTCGGCCGCCTGATCGTGGGTGAACCCGAACTCCCGAATCAGGCGCTGGACCCCCTGTGCCTCCTCGAGCGGATTCAGGTCTTCGCGCTGGATGTTCTCGATCAGGGCCATCGCCAGCGCCGCCTCGTCCGGGACATTGCGGACAAGCACCGGAACCTCGCCGAGACCCGCCAGCTGAGCGGCGCGATAGCGGCGTTCGCCAGCGATGATTTCGTAACGATCCTCGCCGCTCGCGCGCACCAGAATCGGCTGCATCATCCCTTGCGCGCGGATCGAGTCCGCGAGCTCCTGCAGTGCTTCCGGGTTCATGCGCGTGCGCGGCTGGAACTTTCCGGGACGCAGTCGCGATAGCGGCAGCGACGTGATCCCGATCGTCGATGGCGCAGCTTCCGATCCGCCGCCAAGCAGCGCATCGAGCCCCCGGCCAAGCCCCTTCGGTCGTTTGATCACCTGTATCCCCTAATGAAGCAGATCATCGACGACGCCGGCCGGCCGTCGATACCAGTACGCATAGCGATCCTCGAAGCCGAATTTCGCATAGATGCCGCGGGCCACAGCGTTGGCTGCGTCGACCTGCAGATACGCTGTCCTCGCACGCGCGGCACGCGCATCGTCAAGCAAGAGCGCGGTCAGGGCGCTGCCGATGCCGCGGCCGCGCCAGCGCGGGGCGGTAACGATGTCATACAGCCCCGCGAGGTCGTCCTCGATCACGACCTGCCCCGCCGCCGCCGGTTCGTTTTCGATGTACATCACGCGACGCACCGACGATTGGCGCAGCGCCGATCCCTGGAGGCGCGACTCGTGCGCACGGACCTGCGCAATGGGCGATCCGCGCAGCGCGCCGACCGCCGCCGCGAACTGGTGCACGTCCACGCAGCGGGGCTCGGCGTCGATGGCGCAGGCGCCCCCTTCATTGCGCGCGGATGCCAGAAGCACCGTCATCACGCGCGTCGGGTCGATGGCCTCGAAATCCCGCTTTTCGAGGAAGTTGTCGAGCGACGCCGGCGCCGAGAACGGCGTGATGCGAAACAACAGCGGGATGCGCGCGCGCTCGTAGTAGCGCCGACACACAACGAGCTTCGTGTCGAGGTCGAGGCGTCCGGCGCTTATCGCGTTCACGGAGCGTGCCCGACGCGCCTTGCCGGGGGAGAAGCGCAGCAGCCAGCCGTCGACCAGCAGCTGCTCGGCAGGTTGCGCCGCGTTGAGCCCGGCCTCCTCGATCCGCGCGACATCTGCCTCGACCGGTGAGCGAAGATTTGCCGCGATCGCGCCAGGATCGAACACTTCACACGGCCTTCATGCGTTCGATCATCTCGCGCCCGAATTCGGCGTAAGCCTGCGCCCCCTTGGACGAGGGGTCGTACACGACGCCGGGAACGCCGTGACTCGGGGCTTCAGCCAGCCTCACGTTGCGCGGAATGATCGTCTTGAACACCTTGTCGCCGAAATGCGCCGCCAGCTGATCGGCCACCTGTTGCTGCAATGTCATGCGCGGATCGAACATCACACGCAGCAGCCCGATGATCGCCAGACGCGGGTTGAGGTGTGCATGAACGCGCTTGATCGTATTGACCAGGTCGGTCAGCCCCTCGAGCGCAAAGTATTCGCATTGCATCGGAATGACGACGCCATAGGTCGCGCACAGTCCGTTCAGCGTGAGCAGGGAAAGCGACGGCGGACAATCGATCAGGATGAAGTCGTATTCCGCCTCGACCGCGGCCAGCGCATCCCTGAGCCGCAGCTCGCGCCGCTCGACCTCGACAAGCTCCACCTCGGCACCGGCCAGTTCGCGATTGCTCGGCAGCACGTCGTACCTGCCGGCCTCCGACCGCTGGATCGCCTCGCGCGCGCTGGCAAGGCCGAGAAGCACCTGATAGACGGAACACGCCAACTGGCGCTTGTCGATGCCGCTTCCCATCGTGGCGTTACCCTGCGGATCGAGGTCGACCAGCAGCACGCGCTGCCCAAGCGCGGCGAGGCCGGCAGCCAGATTGATGCAGGTCGTCGTCTTGCCGACTCCCCCCTTCTGATTGGCGATGCAGAAGATACGCGCCAAGGTCACCGCCTTATACGTTCATCGACTCGTTCGACCGTGGTCGGCAATTCGCGCAGAGCAGGCGCGCTTCGCGACGACGGGCAATGAAGCGCCGTCATTCAGACGTAGCGACGGAGTTCCGCCACCGCCTGGCGACTGAAGCGGGCAATTCTACTTTTCGCCGGTCGGCGGCCGCGCGGCGTCGGCTGCGATGGTCGGGCGCACCAGGATCGCAGTGCGGGCTTCGCCGAGCCCCGGCACCTCCAGCCGCACGACTTCCTGAATCCTGACTCCAGCCGGCACATCCCTTGCCTCGCGTTCGTAGGCCGGGCCTTTCATCGCGATCCAGACGCCCCCCGGCGACAGCAGGTGCCGGGTCAGCAGGATGAACTCGCGCAGAGAGGAAAACGCGCGCGATACGATGATGTCGAACGCGGGCGCGTGCCAATTCTCGACCCGCGCATGAACGACTTCGATGTTCGCCAGCGGCAACTCCAGGCCAACCTGCGTGAGGAAGGCGCATTTCTTCTGAACCGCATCCACCAGGGCAACATGAACGTCCGGGCAGGCGACCGCGATCGGAACCCCGGGCAGACCCGCGCCTGAGCCGACATCGAGAACCCGCACTCCGCGGCCGCGTGCAGCCCGTTTGACCAGCGGCACGATGGCAAGAGAATCGAGCACGTGGCGGGTTTCGACATCGCCGGCGGCGCGGATTGCAGTCAGGTTATGAACCGCGCTCCATTTCAGCAGCAACCGCGCATAGGTCGCGAGTCGCTGCGCCTGCACCGCCTCGAGTTCGACCCCGAGGCGTGCGGCAAGCTCGATGATCCGGGCTGGATCGAACTCAGGCGGCGCGCCGTCGGCGCGGGCTTTCGGCGGAGTCGCGATCGATCGTTTGGCCACGATTGAGGCGCTTCAGGTGGACGAGCAGAAGCGAGATGGCAGCCGGAGTCACGCCGGAGATGCGCGCGGCCTGTCCGATTGTCTCCGGCCGATGTGCCTTGAGCTTCTGCCTTACCTCGACCGAAAGGCCGCGCACCGCGTCATAGTCGATCGACTGCGGCAGTCGCGTCGTCTCATGCGAGGCCTGCCTTGCCACTTCGTCGGTCTGCCGTGCGATGTAGCCGTCGTACTTGATCGAGATCTCTACCTGCTCGCCGACATCCGCGGGGACCGGGGCGTGCCCGGCTCCCAATTTCTCGCCGTCGACGGTCAGAAGCGAACAGAGCGCTGCGTACGATACGTTCGGCCGCTTGAGTAGATTCGAGAGTGTGTACTCACGTTCGAGCGGGGCGCCAAAAACTCGATTCGCTTCGCCCGTGCCGATCACCCGAGGATTGACCCACGTCGATTTCAGCCTCTCCGACTCGCGCGCAACGGCGTCTCGCTTGCGACAGAAAGCGTCCCATCTCGCGTCGGCAACGCACCCAAGCTCGCGCCCGACGGCGGTCAACCGCTGATCGGCATTGTCTTCGCGCAGACTCAGCCTGTACTCAGCGCGGGACGTGAACATCCGGTACGGTTCCGACACCCCGCGCGTGATCAGATCGTCGACCAGGACGCCCAGATACGCCTGATCGCGGCGCGGCGCCCAAGGCTCCCGATCGCTGACCTGAAGAGCGGCGTTGATGCCGGCCAGCAAGCCCTGCGCCGCGGCCTCCTCGTAGCCGGTCGTTCCATTGATCTGCCCGGCAAAGAACAGCCCGCGTATCGCCTTTGTCTCGAGCGAGGACCGCAGCCCGCGCGGATCGAAGTAGTCGTACTCGATCGCGTAGCCCGGCCTGAGGATGTGCGCATTCTCCAGGCCATTGATCGAATGGACCATTTCGAACTGCACGTCGAACGGGAGACTGGTCGAGATCCCGTTCGGGTAGAACTCGTTCGTCGTCAGCCCCTCGGGCTCGAGGAAGATCTGATGCGAGGACTTGTGTGCAAAGCGATGGACCTTGTCTTCGATCGACGGACAATATCGCGGCCCGACGCCCTCGATAACGCCGGAATACATCGGCGACCGATCCAGATTGGCGCGAATCAGCGCATGCGTCTTCTCGTTCGTATGCGTGATCCAGCACGGCAACTGGGCCGGGTGCTGTTCCGGTCGGCCGAGGAAGGAAAACACCGGCACCGGATCGAGGTCGCCCGCCTGCTCCGACAGCCGAGAGAAATCGATCGTGCGGCCATCGATGCGCGGCGGCGTTCCGGTCTTCAGGCGCCCTTGGGGAAGGCCGAGCTCCTTCAGGCGGGCCGCGAGAGAGATTGACGGCGGATCGCCCGCCCGGCCTGCGGAGTAATGCTGCAAGCCGACGTGGATCAGGCCATTGAGGAAAGTCCCGGCCGTCAGCACGA
>JBAIYN010000238.1:0-16271 GCA_037915775.1 Burkholderiales bacterium
TTAGGATTTCTCGCTCAGATTGGCAGGCATTGAAGTGGCTTGAAGCATCCGCTCGACGTAGCGCGCGATCAGGTCGACCTCGAGGTTCACCCGGTCGCCCGGCTTCAGGTTCCTGAGCGTCGTCACCGCGATCGTGTGCGGAATCAGGTTGATCCAGACGCGGCAGCCGGCACCTGCGATGTCCTCGACCCGGTTCACCGTCAGCGACACGCCGTTGACCGCGATCGATCCCTTGTAGGCGAAGTAGCGCGTCAGCTCCGCCGGCGCTTCGACCACGAACAGCACGCTTTCGCCATGCGGCTCGATCGCATGCACGACACCGGTGCCGTCGACGTGCCCGCTCACCAGATGACCGTCGATACGATCGCCGAGCCGCATCGCCTTTTCCAGGTTCACTTCGCCGAGCGCGTCGAGCCCCGCGGTCTTCGACAACGATTCGGCCGAGACGTCGATCGAAAACGACTGCGCCGTCTTCGCCGTCACCGTCATGCATGCGCCGTTGATCGCGATCGAGTCCCCGATGGCCACGTCGTCGAGACCGAGATCGGGCGCCTCGATCGCGAGGCGCCGGCCGAACCCGAGCTCGTCGACGCGGACGATGCGTCCGGTGGTTTGCACGATGCCTGAGAACACTAGTGATCTCCCCAGCGCGCCAGCAGGCGCACGTCCTCGCCGATCTGCGTGACCTCGCGGAACACCAGCCGCTGCGCGTGCGCGAGGTCCGACAGCGCGGGCAGATGGAACATGCCCTGCGCCTCGCCGATCAGCAGCGGGGCCAGATAGACCAGCAGCTCGTCGACCAGACCGGCGCGCACCAGCGAACCATTCAGCTTGAAGCCCGCCTCGACCAGCACTTCGTTGATGCCGCGGCGCGCCAGTTCGCGCATCAGCGCCGCCAGGTCGACTTTGCCCTCGGCATTCGGCAGTTCGATCAGTTCCACGCCGCGCTCGCGCAACCTGGCCTCCTTGGCCTCGTTGCGCCGCGCGCACGCGACGAGGGTCGGCGCGCCTTCGAACAGCCGCGCCTCGGGATCGACGTCGAGACGGCTGTCGATCAGCACCTTCAGCGGCTGGCGCACCGTGTCGACCAGCCGGACGTTCAACTGCGGGTTGTCCAGCTGCACGGTGCCGATGCCCGTCAGCAGCGCGCACGAACGCGCGCGCCACGCGTGGCCGTCGGCACGCGCGGCTTCCGAAGTGATCCACTGCGAGATGCCGTTGTCGAGCGCCGTCTTGCCATCGAGGCTGGCCGCGATCTTCATGCGCACCCAGGGGCGGCCACGCGTCATGCGCGCGAAGAAACCGATGTTCACTTCCATCGCTTCGCTCTGCAGCAGCCCGCAGCGCACGTCGATCCCGGCGCTGCGCAGCATCTCCAGGCCCTGCCCGGCGACCTGCGGGTTCGGGTCCTCGACGGCGGCGATCACGCGCGCGACACGCGCCTCGATCAGCGCGGTGCTGCACGGCGGAGTGCGGCCGAAATGCGAACAGGGTTCGAGAGAAACGTACGCGGTGGCGCCGTGCACATCGTGGCCGTTGCGGCGCGCATCCAGCAGCGCTTCGATCTCGGCGTGGTTCGATCCGGGCGGCTGGGTCGAGCCCTCGCCCAGCACGCGGCCGTCGCGCACCAGCACGCAGCCGACGCGCGGGTTCGGGGTGGCGTGATTCAACGCCCGCTGCGCCAGCGCGAGCGCGCGGCGCATGAAGTCGTGATCGGCCGGCGAGTACATGCGGCCGATTCTAAGCGGCGCGCGGATGCGAGCGCGCGCGGAACGCGCGCCCGCGACGATGCCGGGTCAGCGGATCGTCAGGCGCTTGCTGGTCACCGCCGCACGCTTGGGCAGCGTCAGGCGCAGCACGCCGTTCTCGAACGTGGCCTCGGCACCTTCTTCGGTGACCTCGGCCGGCAGCTCGAAGCTGCGCGCGTAGCTTGCGGCATAGCGCTCGCTGTGGATCACACGCTCGCCTTCCTTGGTTTCCTTCTCGCTCTTCGTCTCTGCCGCGATCGCAACGCGGTTGCCCTCGATCGTCACCTGGATGTCTTCCTTCTTCACGCCGGGCAGGTCGACCAGCACGTCATAGCGATCGTTCTTGTCGACCACGTCCATGCGCGCCCGTACCGCCGCCGGCAGTTCGGCGCTGCGCAGGGAAGGCATCGCACCGCGAGCAAAGAAGTCGTTGAAGAATTCATCGAACAGCGAGCCCAGCGGCTCGCGACGCACAAGCAGATTCGCCATCGTGCTCTCCTCTACAGAGTTCAATGCGCGGCCGCCGGAGTGCGGCCGCAACCAACACGTAGATGCGGCGGACCGCGGCGGATTCAAGCCCCGGCGCGGCACGCAGCGCCACGCCGGACTCGACCGTGGCACTGCGATCGCGGGTTCAGTGGATCGCGAGCCGCCTGCTCTCCGCCGGCGCCCGTTTCGGCAGCGTGAGCGTCAAGACACCGTTCTCGAACACGGCTTCGGCGCCGTCGTCCGTCACTTCGGCGGGGAGCTCGAAGCTGCGCGCGTAACCGGCGGCAATGCGTTCGGCATGCAGCAGTTTCTCGCCTTCCTGCAACGGAATTTCCGCCGGGGTCTTCGCCGAGATCGCGATGTGCGACCCCTCGACCGACACGTCGATGTCTTCCCTTTTCACGCCCGGCACCTCCACCGAGATGACGTAGGCCGGCCCAGTGTCGATCACGTCCATGCGCGCCCGCATCACGGACGCGGTCTGCGGCAGGCGTGGCAGCCTCGTCCAGCCGGGCTCGCTCCAGACGTCTTCGAAGAAATCGTCCAACATCGATCCGAATGGATCGCGGCGCAGTGGCGTCGTCAGCAATTTGCCCATAACACCTCCTGGCTTGCGGAAGATCGGCGCCGACTCGCCCGAGCCGGCACACGCCAACCCTCTTGCTGCACTCAATGTCGGTCCGCGAAGTCTGATTTCAAGCGCGCATGCCGCGTTCGCGCCCGATCCTGAGCCAGGTCAAGCCAGCGCCGGATCACGCGCGCCGCTTGCGCGGTGGACGGACCTCCTTGACCACTTCGGCGAACTCGTCGACGTCCTCGAAGCTGCGGTAGACCGAGGCGAAGCGGATATACGCCACCTTGTCGAGCCGCTTCAGCTCGCGCATCACCAGCTCGCCGAGCTTCTCGCTCCTGACTTCGCGCGTCGCCAGCGCCAGCAGCTTGTCCTCGATGCGACCGATCGCCTCATCGACCGCCTCGCGCGGAACCGGCCGCTTGCGCAGCGCGAGCAGCATCGACGCCCGGAGCTTCTCCCGGTCGTAGTCGGCGCGGCCGCCACCCCGCTTGATGATGGTCGGCATCGCGAGTTCGACGCGTTCGTAGGTGGTGAAGCGCTTCTCGCAGTTCAGGCACTTGCGCCGACGCCGGATCGTCGCTCCCTCGTCCGAGGCGCGCGAGTCGATCACCTGCGTGTCCGCATGCTGGCAGAAAGGGCACTTCATGCGTCGGCCGTCGGCAGCGGATTAGTCCGGGACGGCCGTGCCGGACCGAACGCGCGCCGGCTCACCCATAGACCGGGAACTTGCGCGTCAAGGCCGCGACGTCGTCGCGCACGCGCGCCACGGTCGCCGGGTCGCGTGGATTGTCGAGCACATCGGCGATCAGGTTCGCGGTCCGCTCCGCTTCCCGCTCCCTGAAGCCGCGCGTGGTCATCGCCGGGCTGCCGATGCGGATGCCGCTGGTCACCATCGGCTTTTCCGGATCCTTCGGGATCGCGTTCTTGTTCACGGTCAGATGCGCCTGCCCGAGAACGGCCTCGGCCTCCTTGCCGGTGATCTGCTTGGCGCGCAGGTCGACCAGCATCAGGTGGCTCTGCGTGCCTCCGGAGACGATGCGCAGGCCGCGTTTGATCAGCGTCTCGGCCATCACGCGGGCGTTGACGAGCACCTGCTCCTGGTAGCCCTTGAACGACGGCTGCAGCGCTTCGCCGAAGGCGACCGCCTTGGCGGCGATCACGTGCATCAGCGGGCCGCCCTGCAGTCCGGGAAACACTGCGCTGTTGATCTGCTTCTCGAACTGCGGCTTGCACAGGATCAGCCCGCCGCGCGGGCCGCGCAGCGTCTTGTGGGTGGTGGAGGTGATCACGTCGGCGTGCGGGATCGGGCTCGGGTATACGCCGGCGGCGATCAGGCCGGCGTAATGCGCCATGTCGACCATGAAATGCGCGTCGATGTCGCGCGCGATCTGCGCACAGCGCTTGAAGTCGATGTGCAGCGAATACGCGGACGCACCCGCGATGATCAGCTTCGGATGATGGCGATGCGCGAGCGACTCCATCTCGTCGTAATCGATCGCTTCCTGCGCATTCAGTCCGTAGCTGACCACCTTGAACCACTTGCCGCTCATGTTCAGCGGCATGCCGTGGGTGAGGTGGCCGCCTTCCGCCAGGCTCATCCCCATGATCGTGTCGCCGGGGTTCAACAAGGCCAGGAATACCGCCTCGTTTGCCTGCGCACCCGAGTGCGGCTGCACGTTGGCCGCGATTTCGACGGTCGGATAACTGAACAGCTTCTTCAGGCGTTCGATCGCCAGCGACTCGACCACGTCGACGTTCTCGCAGCCGCCGTAATAGCGCTTGCCGGGATAGCCCTCGGCGTACTTGTTGGTCATCGAGCAGCCCTGCGCGGCCATGACCGCCGGACTGGCGTAGTTCTCCGACGCGATGAGTTCGATGTGCTCTTCCTGGCGGCGGTTCTCGGCCGCGATCGCCGCCCAGACGGCGGGATCGGTTTGTTCGACGGTTGCTGTGCGGAGGAACATGGTGTGCTCGGCTTTCGACAAGTGGGTTCACTTGCCATCGTGCCCAGGCGTACGGCGGATCGGATGCCTCGCGCTCCCCGGGTGTCGTCACCCTGCGCCAGTCACGCGAGTTCGGATGGCAGCGAAATTATGCCAGCGCATGCAGGACGGCGAGTCCGCCCGCCATCCCGAGCGCGGACGGCAGGAACGCGATCGCCGTATCGCGCCCCATGCGGCGGCCACCCACGAACGCGACGACGAGCGACTTCAGCACCAGATTCGAGCCCACGGCAACGCCGATCGCGGTAATGGCGACCGGCAGCCCAAGTGCACCGGTGGAGAACAATCGCAGCGACGACAGCGAGATCGCGTCCACCTCGGTCAGTCCGGAAAGCGCCGCCAGCGCATACACGCCGGTCACGCCGACCCGATCCGACAGCCAGGCGCAAACCACCAGGATCGCCGAATAGAAGCCGGCGAACGCCAGCGCGGCCAGCAGATTGGTCGGATTGCGGAATTCATCGGCGGTGCGCGTTTCCTCCGCCCGCCGCTTGAGCCGCCACCACGCGGCCGGCAGCGCCAGCAGCGCCCCGGGGACCAGCGCACAGGCGCCCGCCCACAGGGCGGCCGGCGCGACGATGGCGATGATCACCAGCACTCGAATGAACATCGCGACGTTGGCAAGCAGGATCACTACCTGCGCGGCGGACTCCGATTGCGTCGCCGCGCGCACATGACGCGCGTAGACGAGCGTGGTCGCGGTGCTCGACACCACTCCGCCCAGCAACCCGGTCAGCAGCAGGCCCTTGCGCGTCGAGGTCAGGCGCCAGGCCACGTAGCCGGCCAGGCTGACGCCGGAAATCAGCACCACCATCAGCCAGATGTTGAACGGGTTGAGCACGCCGTACGGGCCGTGCGGCTCGTTCGGCAGCAGCGGCAGGACCACGGCGCTGACCGCGCCGAACTGCAGGATCGAACGGATGTCGGTCGGCGTCAGCCGCTCGGCCGCGCCCTCCAGTTCGACCTTGAAGTGCAGCAGTGCCGTCATGCCGATCCCGATCGCCACGGCCAGCAACCGATAGCCGAATACGTTGATCGCCCCCAGCGTGAACACGAGCAGCGCCGCGACCACTGTCGTCGTGCCGTAATCATCTGCGCGTGTATCGGGATCGACCAGATGCGCGCCCGCGATCGCGACCCCGAGCGCGATCACCGCCGCACCGAGCACCCACGAACTCGCGGTCGCCTGCGCGAGCAGGGCCGCCGCCGAACCGAGCACGGCGATCAATGCAAAGGTCCGCAGGCCGGCTTTTGCGCGCGGATTGCGTTCGCGCTCCAGACCGACCAGCAACCCGATCACCGCGCTGGCGGCGAATGTCAGCGCAAGATCAACCGGGCCGTCCATGCTGCCAGTGTAGGTTCCGGTGCTGCGGCCGAGTTGCGCAACGGCAACCCGCGCACAGGTGAAACGCGGGATTACGCCGCGACGCTCTCGTCGCGCGCCGCATCCAGATGGGCCACGTCGGCCCAGTCGACGATCGTCAGCCGCAGCGGCGCGACCTCGGCGGCGACCCGGTTGATCGACGCGTTCAGCATCTGGTGCTCGCGCGGCGCGTCCCACGCGAGCGCCTTCGCGTGGCGGTAGACCACGTCGAGCACGCCGCCGTGCGTGACTACGGCGATCGTTCGTCCGGCATGTGCGAGCGCAATGTCGTGCAGCGCTGCGAGCACGCGGTCGATGAACTGATGTCCGGATTCGCCGCCCGGCATCGCCCACGCGGGATCGCGCGCGCGCCACGCGTGAAACTCGTCCGGCCAGCGTTGCGCGATCTCGTCCACCGTATGGCCCTGGAACGAGCCGAAATGGCGTTCACGCACGCGCGGCTCGGCGACTGCCGCGAGACCGAGCCGCTGCGCCAGCGGCTGAGCGGTCATCCACGCGCGCGCCAGATCGCTGGCGATGATGGCAGTGATCGCGGCCCCGGCGAGCCGCTCCGCCACGCGGGCGGCCTGCCAGACGCCGGTTGCCGACAGCGGTACGTCGAGCAGGCCCTGGATGCGATGTTCCGCGTTCCAGGCCGTTTCGCCGTGTCGGATCAGCAGGAGCGTGGTTTCAGGCAAGGCGCGGATTCAGCGTGTAGGTTCCGGTGACTTTCGCACTCGCGAGAACATGGCCCTCGATCGCTCGCCGCACATCGCCGCCGCCGAATCTGCCTTCGAGGGGCACGCGCTGGATGTCGAGCGCGTAGACGGTGAACACATAGTGGTGAACGATTGAATCGTTCCACGGCGGGCAGGGGCCGTCGTAACCGTAATAGTCGCCTTCCATGTCATGGTCGCCCGCGAACCAGCCGGTGTAGTCGTTGATGCTCTGGCGCGTGCCATGCGCCGCCGCAGGGCCGCTCTTCCCGCGCGGGGTGACCGCATGCGAGAACTCTCCGGCGGCGATCGACGTCATCGTCGCCGGAATGTCCACCAGCGTCCAGTGGAAGAAGTCGACGCGCGGCAGTGTCGCGGGGATCTCGCGGCCTTCCTGATTCACGTCGTCGGGCCTGGATGGCACATCGTAGTCATGGCAGACGACAACGAAGGACGCGGTTCCAGCGGGCGCGTCGTTCCACGCCAGATGGGGGTTCCTGTTGGCCGACAGCTTGACGTGATGCGCGGCATCGATGACTGCGAACGCGTACTCGCCCGGAATCCGGCCACCGTCCGCGAATGAAGTGCTGGTGAGCTTCATCGTGGCCTCCTTCCTATGATCTTGGTCTGACCTGCAACCAGAAAGTGACGGGACCGTCGTTGATCAGCTCCACGTTCATCATCGCACCGAACCGGCCAGTCGCGGCATCGGAATGCGCAAGCCGGGCCTGCGCAACGAAGTGGTCATAGAGGCGCTTTCCCAGCTCGGGATCGGCCGCGGGCGTAAAGCTCGGCCGGGTGCCGGAGTTCGTGTCGGCCGCCAGGGTGAACTGCGACACGATCAGCAGGCCGCCACCCACGTCGCGCAGGCTCCGATTCATTCTGCCTTCGGCATCCGGGAATACGCGGTAGGCAAGCGTCTTCGCGAGCAGGGCATCGGCCTCGCGTGGAGTGTCGCCCCGCTCGGCGCACACGAGCGCGAGCAGCCCGCGCGCGATCTCCCCGACGATCTCCCCATCGACCCTCACCCGTGCCTGCGCCACGCGTTGGATCAGCGCGATCATCGCCTTCGTCGAAGCAGGCTGCGCTCAGTGAACGGTCACGCGCGCCCACTTGCGCTTGCCGACCTGGACCACGTAGGTGCCGGGCCGCACGAGCAATGCGCGATCACTGACCCTCGCGCCATCGATCCTGACCCCGCCTTGTTCCACATTGCGGGTCGCCTCGCTGGTCGAGGGCGCGAGCGCCGCCTGCTTCAGCAGCTGCGCGATCGCCATGCCCTTGCCGCCGGAGTCGAGAGTGAACTCGGGCATCTCGCGCGGAACCGCTCCGGCGCTGAAGCGCGCCATGAACTCGGACTCGGCGCGATCGGCGTCAGGCGCCGAGTGGAACCGCGTGATGATTTCCTTGGCCAGCAGCACCTTCGCGTCGCGCGGGTTGCGGCCTGCGCCGACCTGCTTCTTCAGCAGGGCGATCTCGTCGTTACCACGCATCGACAGCAGGTCGTACCAGCGCCACATCTGCTCGTCGGAGATCGACATCACCTTGCCGAACATCTCGAAAGGCGCCTCGGTGATGCCTACATAGTTGCCCTTGCTCTTCGACATCTTCTCGACGCCGTCGAGACCTTCGAGCAGTGGCATCGTCAGGATGCATTGCGGCTCCTGGCCGTAGTGGCGCTGCAGTTCGCGGCCGACCAGCAAGTTGAACTTCTGGTCCGTGCCGCCGAGTTCCAGGTCGGCGTGCAGCGCGACCGAGTCGTAGCCCTGCATCAGCGGATACAGCAGCTCATGCATCGCGATCGGCTGGCCGGAGGCAGCGCGCTTGGCGAAATCGTCGCGCTCCAGCAGGCGCGCCAGCGTGTACTTCGCCGCGAGCTTGATCATTCCGGCCGCGCCGAGCGGCTCCGACCACTCCGAGTTGTATCTGATCTCGGTCTTCTGCCGGTCCAGCACGAGCGCGGCCTGATCGAAGTAGGTCCTCGCATTGGCTTCGATCTCCTCGCGCGACAGCGGCGGCCGCAGCGTGTTGCGGCCCGACGGGTCGCCGATCATCGAGGTGAAGTCGCCGATCAGGAAGATCACCGTGTGCCCGAGATCCTGCAGCTGCCGCAGCTTGTTCAGCACGACGGTGTGGCCGAGATGGATGTCGGGCGCGGTCGGGTCGAGCCCGAGCTTGCAGCGCAACGGTTGCCCGGTCGCGGCGGAGCGCGCGAGTTTCTGCGCGAATTCGGACTCGATCAGGAACTCGTCCGCGCCGCGCCTGATCAGGGCAAGCGCGCGCTCGATTTCCGGCGTGATGGGATAGGACTGGGCCGACATGGCTTGCAACGGTTGCGCCGGCTGGGAAGGCCACGATGGCGCGCTTGAAGGACCCGGAGTCTAATTGATGCCCGACGAACCTCCGCCATGGAACCGATGGGCGAAACGGAATTCTTCATTGGACTGATGTCCGGAACGAGCCTCGATGGGGTCGACGGAATCCTGGCTGACTTTGCCGGTCCGTCTCCGGCCCTGCTGGCACATGCACACCACGAGTTCGCGCCCGACCTGCGCGCCACGTTCGAGCAACTGCTCCGACCCGGAGCGGAAGAATTGCATCGCGCTGCCGTCGCCGCCCAGCATCTCGCGCGCGCGTACGCGTCCGTGGTGCAGGACCTGCTGCTGCACGCCGGCGTCGAAAGCGCTCAGGTGCGCGCGATCGGTGCGCATGGCCAGACCGTGCGCCATCGACCCGACGCGGGGTACACGCTGCAACTGAACGCGCCGGCCACGATCGCCGAACTGACCGGAATCGACGTCGTGGCCGACTTCCGCAGCCGGGACATCGCCGCCGGTGGGCAAGGTGCGCCGCTGGTGCCGGCGTTTCATGCATCGGTCTTCGCGACCGACGCAGCACGGGCGGTCGTCAACATCGGCGGCATCAGCAACGTGACCGGCGTTCCGGCCAAGGGTCAAGGTGGGCAGGTAAGCGGATTTGACTGCGGGCCCGGCAACGTACTGATCGACGGCTGGGCCAGGCGTCACCTGAACGCTCCGCTCGATCGCGACGGTCGCTGGGCCGCGTCCGGACACACGCACGCGGCGCTGCTCGCGTCCTTTCTCGACGAGCCGTTCTTCATCCTCGCGCCTCCGAAGAGCACAGGGCGCGAACTGTTCAATCTCGACTGGATCGAGCGGCATCTGGACGGTCGCCAGGTCGAACCCTGTGACGTACAGGCAAGCCTGACAAGGCTGACCGCGCGCGCAATCGGGCAGTCGATCGCACGCTTTGCTGCCGACGCGGCAGACGTCGTCGTCTGCGGCGGTGGCGCCCTGAATCCGACGCTGATGAAGATGCTCGCCGAGGAATGCGCGCCGCGCCCGGTCAGCAGTTCCGCAGCCCTCGGCATCGACCCGCAGCATGTCGAGCCGCTGGCATTCGCCTGGCTCGCGCGGGAGCATCTGGCACGTCGCCCCGGCAATGTGGCGACGGTCACCGGCGCGCGGGGCGCGCGCGTGCTTGGTGCGCTTTACCCGGCGTAGAAAGAACTCGGGGCGCCAGAGGCGCCCCGGTTATCCGATCGTGAGTTGATGCGTCAGACCGAGAACGACGAGCCGCAGCCGCAGGTGGTCGTCGCATTCGGATTCTTGATCACGAACTGCGCGCCCTCGAGGTCCTCTTTGTAGTCGATCTCGGCGCCGACCAGATACTGGTAGCTCATCGAGTCGATCAGCAGCGTCACGCCATTTTCTCCATCGTCGCGTCGTCGTCATTGACGACTTCGTCGAACGTGAAGCCATACTGGAACCCGGAGCAGCCTCCGCCCTGCACGAAAACGCGCAGCTTCAGGTCCGGATTGCCTTCCTCGTCGATCAACTGCTTGACTTTCTCCGCAGCGGCGTCGGAAAAGATCAACGGGGCTGGCATCTCAACGGCTGCATTCATGGCGGGCTCCTCTAAGCGCTGACGACATTATAGAGATCGATCGGGCGGGGCTTGATCTCGATCACCCTCTCCCTGACTCGGTCTTTGGCTCACTCGGTTTCGCCTCCAACTTGGGGGCTGCCACCGCAAGCTTCAAGCCAATGGTCCGCGGCGCGTCCTGCACCGACTCGTGCACCAGCATTCCCTCGACGACCGCGCCGTGATGCATTTCCAGTGCGCGATAGTGGACGTCGCCGACCACGCGCGCCTTTGGCTGCAGCTCCACCAGTTCCGTCGCGTAGACGGGGCCGGTGATCCGGCCGGCAACCACCAGATGCGCCGCACGAACCTCTCCCTCGATGCTGCCCTGTTCGCTTACCACGAGCATGCCGCCCTTCTCGCCTTCGCTGCAGCGGACGGAACCGCGCACCGCGCCGTCGACGCGCAGCCCGCCGGTGAACACCACGTCACCGGAGATCGTGGATCCTGCACCGATGAGACTGCCGATTTCCTTTGGTGTGACCGGACGCTTTCCGAACATAGGACCTCCCGAGGCGGATTAGAGCGTGAAGCTCTGTTGCGTCTGTGTCCGGCCCGCAGCAGCGACGATGCGGACCAGCACGGATCGTGCGACGGCCCCCGCCGGCACGGCGAAGGTTCCTTCGACGCGCTGGTAGTGCCGAAACGACAGTTCGAGCGATTTCGCCATGTCCGGGTTGGCCGGATCGGGCAGTTGCAGCGTCATCGGACGCCCGGCCTGCACGAAGTTGACCTGCATCTGGACCGATCCGACGAAGTCGTGCTCGGGCTGTCCCTCCTGCTGAACGAGCAGGCGATAGCGCATCTGGCTGGGCGCATCATCGGGCTGCATCCGGAAGCTGCGGATCACCACCCCCTTGGCACCGGGCTTGGTGGGGAGCAGGCTCTCGAAGAACGCCAGGTCTTCCCGCAGCCGATTCCGTTCCGCCTCGAGCTGGCTCGCCTGCTGCACCAGCGTGGCCTGCGCCGATCGCTCGATCTTGATCTGGTTCTCGAGCGCAGTTGCCGTCGCGGCGAAACGATCGCGCTCGGCGCGAAGCTCGCGCAACTGCGTTTGCGCCAGTTCCAGCTCGGCCGCCAGTTCCCTGCGTCCCGGCCCGGTCCAGTCGCGCCCGTACTCGTAGAGCCCGGCGCCGACCGCCGCCGCAAGCGCCAGCACGAAGAAGCCGAGCAGCGCGCGCAGCCACAACGGCAGCTGCGAGCGGACGGTCATGCGCGGAGCGCTGACCGACAGCTTGCGCATGAACAACTTCCACTTCACGGTTCGGCAACTCCTTGTATACGGCGCAACTGCAGGATGTCGCCGCGGTCGGCTGAAGGTTCAGCAGTATAGGCAGCGAAAAAACAAGCGGCACCATCTTGGTGCCGCCTGTTTGGTAAGCCGCGGTGCCTAGCTCGAAGTGCTAGGCGATAAGCCGATCAGCGCTTCGAGAACTGTTTGCGGCGACGCGCCTTGCGCAGACCGACTTTCTTGCGCTCGACTTCGCGCGCATCGCGAGTGACCAGGCCGGCGCCCGAAAGCGCTGGTTTCAGCGTCGCGTCGTAGTCGATCAGCGCCCGCGCGATGCCGTGCCTTACTGCGCCCGCCTGGCCGGATTCGCCTCCGCCTTCGACGTTGATCTGGATGTCGAACGCGGTTGCGTTGTTGGTCAGTTCCAGAGGCTGGCGCGCGATCATGCGGCCGGTTTCGCGATGGAAATACTCGTCGATCGGGCGGCCGTTGATCGTGATCTTGCCGCTGCCGCGCTTGATGAACACGCGTGCCACGGAGCTCTTGCGGCGACCGGTACCGTAGTTGTAGCTGCCAATCATGTTGACCTCAGATTTCCAGCGCCCTGGGCTGCTGCGCCGTGTGCGGATGCGTGCCGTCCCCGTAGATCTTGAGTTTCTTGATCATCGCGTAGCCCAGCGGCCCCTTGGGCAGCATGCCCTTGACAGCGATCTGCAGCGCGCGGCCGGGGAACCGCCCCTGCATCTTCTCGAAACTCGTTTCGTACACCCCGCCCGGATACGTCGAGTGGCGGTAATAGGTCTTGTCGGTCGCCTTCGCGCCGGTGACCTTGATCTTCGCCGCGTTGACCACGACGATGAAGTCGCCGGTGTCGACGTGCGGCGTGTATTCCGGCTTGTGCTTGCCGCGCAAGCGGCGCGCAATCTCGACCGCAAGACGGCCGAGCACCTTGTCGGTCGCATCGACCACAAACCAGTCGCGCCGCACTTCCTGCGGTTTGGCGGAGAACGTTTTCATGATGTCGCCTGACGATGAACAGAAACGTCACGTCGCGGCGCCGCTCAGAGCTGCGCGGTCGCCGCATGCGGCCGGACGCCATTTGACGCCCAAGGAACCGCTCGCGGCCAGGCCAGATGCACCGTCGACCGTGAAAAGCCGCGTATTGTATCCGCCGCCCGCAACTTTCCGCAAACCGTCGGCCGGCCGCGTTCCGGATGCGCCGACGCATGCCCTGAAACAAAGATGGAATGTACAGTCCGCTGGATCGATGGGATGAGCTTCGTGGCCGAGACCGGCAGCGGCCACCTGGTGACGAGGGATGGCGCGCCGGACGGCGGCGGGCGCAACCTTGCGCCGCGCCCGATGGAGATGGTGCTGCTGGGCACCGGCGGCTGCACCGCCTATGACGTCGTACTGATCCTGAAGCGCGGCCGGCACGCCGTCTCCGGCTGCGAGGTGAAGCTGCAGGCGGAGCGCGCCAGGGAGGACCCCAAGGTCTTCACGCGCATCCGGTTCCACTTCATCGTGCGCGGCCACGACCTGAAGCGCGACGCGGTCGAGCGTGCGGTCAAGCTTTCGCACGAGAAGTACTGCTCCGCCTCGGCCATGCTCGCCAGGACCGCGGCGCTCGAATACACGATCGAAGTGGTCCAGCAATCCTGACTGATCGGCGGGCGTGCCGCGGGTTAGATCCGGTGCGCCGTCGTCGTCATGACCTTGGCGGCGAGCTTCATCGCGATCTTCGCCGGCCAGGGCAATTCGACGCCCCCAAGCTGCAGCGCCGTGTCGCCGTGCCGGGCTTCGTCGACTTCCATCTGCGCGACGACCGCGCGCGAGGCGGCGTCGTGAGTTGGCAGGCGCTCCAGATGCCATTGGAGATGCTGCTCGACCTGGCGTTCCGTTTCGGCCATGAATCCGAGGCTTACCCGGTCACCGATCAGCGACGCGGCCAGGCCGATGCCGAACGAACCGGCGTACCAAAGCGGATTGAGGAGGCTGGTTCGGCCGCCAAGCTCTGCGATCCGCCGGCGGGTCCATGCCAGGTGATCGGCCTCCTCCGCGGCGGCCTTCCGGAACGCCGCACGGATGTCCGGATCTGAAGTTCCGATCGCCTGCGCTTCGTACAGCGCCTGGGCGCAGATCTCGCCGACGTGGTTCACGCGCATCAGGGCCGCAGCTTCCTTTCGCTGCTCTTCGGCCAGTTCCGCCTCGGGCGAGGCTTCGGCCGGATACGGCCGGCCGGAGGAAACCGCACCGGCCAGGGTCCGCAGCGCGCGATCGGCCGCAGCCAGCACATCGTCGACGAAGTTCGCTCGGGCGCCCGGGTCCAAAGAGACATTCCTCCTGTTGCAGAAATGGTACGCGAATTAGTCCCAGCCCCGTGTCTTGATGGCGGCACGGCCCGACGCGAAAGTCCGGCGCTAGTATTCAGCGCAACCGTTCGGGCAAACCAAAACAGGAGAAACTCCATGCGCAAGACTTTGCTGACCATGGCGCTGTCGCTCGCGTTTCCTGCCGCCTTTGCGCAAGGCGGCCCAACGCAATCGGGCGTCGAGCTTTACGGAATCATCGATGCCGGCATCGAACACGTCGATAACGGTTCCAACGCCGACGCGACGAAGGTCACGAGCGGCATCTCGACCGGTTCGCGCTGGGGGATCCGTGGCAATGAGGATCTCGGGGGCGGTTACCGCGCACTGTTCACTCTCGAAAGCCGCTTCGAGGTCGACACAGGAAAGACCTCCAATACCGGGCCGACGTTCTACTGCGGCACGACTTGCCCGGGGGTCAAGCTACTGCCGCCGGCGACTGCGCTGCCCGCTGCGAACCAGGCCGCACTCCTTGGTGGGCTGAACGCGCTGAACACGTCGTTGCTCCAGGCCGTGAGCACCGTCAACAGCGTCGGCGCGATCTTTGATCGCCAGGCGTTCGCCGGATTAGTGACGCCGTATGGCGCGCTGCTGCTCGGGCGGCAGTACACGCCCAACTACGAAGTGCTCGTCAAATACAACTCATTCGCCGACTCGTTTGCCGGTAATCCGGGCCAGGTGGCGACGATCAACATTCGCGCCAACAACGCGATCCAGTACCGCGCCGAGCTGAAAGGGTTCACGTTCTCGGCGATGTATGGCTTCGGCGGCGCGGAGGGCAAGCGCGACGAGCGCATTTCGCCCGCGCGCGGAGACGATTTCTACGGCTTCAACCTTCAGTACAACACGCCGCAGTTCGGGATCGGTGCCGGCTACAACCGCAACAACACCGTGACCTACGCCGCGCCGAACGACGTACGCAAGGGGCTGGAGACCTACAGCGTCGGCGGCACGGCCCTGTTCGGCCCGGTCAAGCTGTTCGCGCAGTACCTGAAGGCCAAGAACGAGAATCCGGTGCTGCAGCCGCAGGACCTGCAGGGCCTGTTGATCAGCACGGGAGGCAACCTTGCGACGATCACGTCGATTCTCGGCGGTCTGTACATCAACGCGTTCGACGTCGACACGCTGCGCGGCCTGGTCGGTCCGACCGACATGAAGGTTTATCACCTCGGCCTGCAGTGGACTGTCGGCAACGGCCAGCTGATGGCGTCGTACACGAATTCGAAAGATTCCGCGCGCAGCCCGTGGGCCACGGGCGATGCGTCGGTCGACTTGTTCGGCCTCGCGTATATGTACAACCTGTCGAAGCGCTCGGCGCTGTACTTGTCGGGTGCCCTGGCAAACAACAAGGACCAGGCGCGGGCGGCGCTGGGTGCCGCATGCTGCCGCGGTGGATGGACCACGGCGCCGGGCGAAGACAGCAAAGTGCTGCAGGCGGGCATCCGCCATATCTTCTGAGCCAGGAGTCATTGCAGGGGACGGGGTGCTTCGGGCACCCCGTTTTGTCAGTGTCGTGCCCGCCTGTTGCAGGAAACCGACAGAACGACACGTAAATTGGGTGTTTGGCTGGAGACGTTTTTGCCGGTACCGACGAAGTCTGAAAAAATGGGGGGCAAGCTTCCAATGGAAGTCGTAGCTTCATGGCGCATGCGGCCGGAGTTTTGGCGCAGCGCGTCCGGGGTGAATAATTAGGTGTTGTTCGATTGACCAACTGGAGATACAGATGAAGAAAACCCTAGTGGCTCTGGCGATCACGGGCGCGTTTGCGGGCACCGCATACGCCCAGTCGACGGTGACGCTTTACGGCCTGATCGATACCTACCTCGAGTCGGC
>JBAIYN010000509.1:0-3040 GCA_037915775.1 Burkholderiales bacterium
CTGCTCGAGAAGCTGAAGAGCAACATGCAGGAAGTGCGCGCGCGCGGCGGCCAGTTGTTTGTCTTCGCCGACGCCGATACGCACATCGAATCCAGCGAGGGCGTGCACGTGATCCGCCTGCCCGAGCATTACGGCGACCTGTCGCCGATCCTGCACGTCGTGCCGCTGCAGCTGCTCGCCTATCACACCGCCATCGCCCGCGGCACGGATGTTGACAAGCCGCGCAATCTTGCGAAATCGGTCACCGTCGAGTGACCGAGTTCGCGCGCGGCTTGCGTCGCAGGCTAACTTGCCGCAGGCAAGTTAAGACGGCGCAGCCGTCGGCCGAAGACACAAGCCGAGACATTTGACGAAGACCGTCGGGCCGAAGCCACAAGCCGCGCAATCTTGCGAAATCGGTCACGGTCGAGTGACCGATTTCACCCCGCCTCGATCACCTGTGCCCGCTTCAGCGCGGCGCGTACCGCGATCCGGTTCATCCGCATCCGCGTCGTCTCGAGCACCGCATTGAACCCTTCGCGCTCGGACAGGCGCGCGAGCTCCCCGAGCTTCTTCGCCGGCAACGCGGGACTGAGGAAGTGGCCCTGCACCTTCTCGCATCCGGCCGCACGCAGGAAGTCGAGCTGACCGGCGCTCTCCACGCCCTCGGCGACGACCTCCTTGCGCAGGGTGTGCGCCATGTTGATGATTGCCGCGGCGATCGTCGCAGCGTCCTTGTCGGTCGTCACGTTGACCATGAAGGACTTGTCGAGCTTCAGGATCGATGCCGGCAGCGTCTTCAGATAGGTGAATGACGAGTAGCCGGTGCCGAAATCGTCGATCGCAACCCGCGCCGCCGCCTTTTCCAACGCGCGCAGCGCATCGATCGCCGCCTCGCCGCCGTCGATGATCAGCGATTCGGTGACCTCGATTTCGAGGCAGTCGGGCTCCATGTGCGTGGAGGACATCGCGTAGTAGACCGACGGCACGAAATTCGGCTGCCGCAGCTGGCGACTCGACACGTTGACCGCGACGCGCGGGATCCGAATCCCTTCGGCCTTCCAGCGCCCATGCTGTGCGCATGCCTCCCGCAGCACCCACGCGCCAAGCTGCTCGATCAGCCCGGTCTCCTCGGCCAGTTCGATGAATGCGCTCGGCGCCAGCAGCCCGCGCGCGGGATTGCGCCAGCGCAGCAGCGCCTCGGCGCCGCAGATGCGGCCGGTCGCCAGTTCGAACTGCGGCTGGTAGTAGAGCTCGAACTGGTTGTCCTCGATCGCCTGGCGCAGCTCGCGGTCGAGCGTCACGCGGCGATTCATCTCGACATTCATCGTCTGCTCGAAGAACGCATAGCGGCCGCGGCCGTTCTCTTTCGCGCGGTACATCGCGGTATCCGCCTTCTTCACCAGCTCGGCGCCGGCCGTGCCGTCGTCCGGGTAGATGGCGATGCCGACGCTCGCGCCTGCGTACACACGGTGGCCCTCGACATCGAACGGCTTGGACATCGTCTTGACCAGCTTGCGCGCGACATACGCCGCATCCTTGGCCGAATTGATGCCGTTCAGGATCACGGTGAACTCGTCGCCGCCGTGCCGCCCGACCTGGTCGCACTCGCGCACGCACGAGCGGATTCGCTCGGACGCGCGCTTCAAAAGCGTGTCGCCGGCCGCATGGCCGAGCGTGTCGTTGGTTTCCTTGAAGCGGTCGAGATCGATGAACAGCACGGCCGCGCGACTGCTGGTGGCCTGCGCCTGCAGCAACTCCTCGTCGAGAATCGTCAGCAGATGCTGCCGGTTCGGCAGTCCGGTCAGCGCATCCAGATGTGCCATCACGTGCAGTCGCCGGTCGCGCTCAGCGGTCGCAAGAGCGACCGCCAGGCGATCGGCGACTTCGCGGATCAGCGCGCGCCGCTGCGGCGACAGCGCAATCGGCTCCGCATGACCGAGAACGATCAGCCCCCACGCGCGCCGATTGCGCACGATCGGATGCACCATGTACGTCGCGGCGGACGCCGGACGCAGCGCGGGCAGGTAGCCGTTCGGCAGCGTCGGATGTGCATCCCAGTCCCACACCGCTGCCGGCCCCGCGAAATTCCTCGGGTCGGGGTTCCAGGCGATCGCGGTGCTCGGCGCCAGTTCGGTGCCCGTAGCATTGAACGAGTAGATCAGCAGTTGTCCGGGGCTGCCCGGCTCGGCCACGCCCAGGCTCACTAAGTTGGCTCCGGTGATGTTCCTCAATGCATCGAGCGCGAGCTTGCCGACCTTGCCGATGTCCAGCGACGTCAGGATGGTCTTGTCGATCTCGGAAAACGTTTGCATCGTGCGGAAGTGCAGCCCGAGCCGCTCCGTCATCAGATTGAAAGCCTGCGCGACGCGGCCGAACTCGTCCTGCGCCGACGCGCTGATCCGCACCGAGAAATCGCGCTCGGCGACACCCAGCGCGCCGAGCAGAAACCGCTCCAGCGGCACGAGGATGCGACGCATCTGGCTGAGGCTGAGAATCAGGGCGAGGAACACCGCCACCGTCACTGCTACGAACACATGAATCGCGATCGACTGACGGGCCGGCGGCGCGGCTTGCCGCAGGCGCACCGCGGTGACGACCCAGTCATCGCCCGCGAACGCGTCTTGCAGCGGCAGCGCGACGGACAGCGCCCTCCCCTCCTGCTTCAGTCGCTCCAAGGCCGTCGCAGACAGTTCGGGATCGGGCGTCGAGCAAGCCGGCGGGCCACCACTGGCGGTCGACACGCAGAACTCGATCGGCATTGCCTCATGATCCGGGCGATCCCACAGCACCCGCGCATCGACGACCGCCACCGTCGCGAAGCGGCCGCCGCCCGCGGCGGAGCGGCGCGCGATCAGAAATCCGGTCGAGGATGGCGTTGGGTCGAAGACCAGCCTCGGTCGCACCGTGTCGGTGTCAGCCGCCAGCCTGCGCAGGATCTCGGTGTCCGGCAGCGCCCCGCGGGCACGCAATATGCGGCCGTCTCGATCGAGCAGCGCCATCGCCGTGACCTCGCGACCGATATCGCCCGGCGCGGGCCAGCGATCATTTGTGTCGACGC
>JBAIYN010000267.1:0-5414 GCA_037915775.1 Burkholderiales bacterium
CTGGCGTTCGGCGCGTTCTATGCGCTGGTCCATCGGATCGGGGTCGCGCGGGCCGGCTACGTCGGCGTGATGACGCCGATCGTCGCGCTGGTCGTGTCGTCGCTGTTCGAAGGGTTTGCCTGGACCCCTGCGACGCTGATCGGCGTCGCCATCGCCGTGATCGGCAACGCGATTGCACTGGGCCCCCAGGCACTCGGACTCACGTTCGTTTCCCGCATCAGCGCGTTGCGATCGGGCAACGATCGCCCTTCAAGCTGACCTCTGGCCTGAAGGTTGGTCAAATTCAGGCCACCCTGCAGCGTACCGCCGGACCGTGCCGCCGGATTCCTGCGTTATTCAGGCGAGCGGCTTTCGTAGAATCGATCACATGAACGTCAACGGCGTCGCCTACCGATCGATCTGGCCGACCGTGCGAGACGGACGAAGGTCGGTCTCGATCGTCGACCAGGGGCGACTGCCGTACGAGTTCGCGGTCGCGGAACTGCGCGACGTCGCCGATATCGCCGACGCGATCACTTCGATGCGATTGCGCGGCGCCCCGTTGATCGGCGTGGCGGCGGCGTACGGGATCGCGCTCGCGATGCAGGACGATTCATCCGACGAGACGCTCGCCGCCGCCTACCGGCGCCTCCTGGCAACGCGTCCGACCGCGATCAACCTGCGCTGGGCCCTCGAACGCCAGCGCGAACTGCTCGAGCCCGCGACCGCAGACGATCGCGCCGAGCTCGCATGGCACGAAGCGGATCGCATCGCCGACGAGGACGTGCAGCTGAATCGCGCGATCGGCACCCACGGTGCACGCCTGATCGCCGACCTGCACCGGCGCACCGGCCGCCCCGTCAACGTGCTGACCCACTGCAACGCGGGCTGGGTGGCCACGGTCGACTACGGCACCGCGCTGTCGGCGATCTATCAGGCGCACGACGCCGGGATTCCGGTGCACGTGTGGGTCGATGAGACGCGCCCACGCAACCAGGGTTTGCTGACCGCCTGGGAACTGGCCGCGCATGGAGTGCCGCATACGCTGATCGTCGACAACGCCGGCGGTCATCTGATGCAGCTCGGACGCGTCGATCTCGTGCTGGTCGGAGCCGACCGGGTCACGGCGCGCGGCGACGTATGCAACAAGATCGGTACCTACCTGAAGGCGCTGGCGGCGCACGACTGCAGGGTGCCGTTCTACGCGGCGGTTCCGTCGCCGACGATCGACTGGTCGATCGACGACGGCCTGCAAAGGATCCCGATCGAAGATCGCTCCGGCGCCGAAGTGCGCCGCCTGCGCGGACGCACGGTGGGCGGCGTAGCCGACGTCGAAATCGTCGGCGCGGACACCGCGGTCGCGAACCCGGCGTTCGACGTCACGCCGGCACCGCTCGTCACCGGAATCATCACCGAGCGCGGGATCGCCGCGCCGGCGCAGCTTGTCCGTCTGTTCCCCGAGCAATCCCTCGCCGCATGAGCGCGCCGGGCCGCCCCAAGCGCGAATCCCCGAGCGCGCAGCGCGAGGGTAGTCCCGTGAGCGACCTCGACGACGGCCGCCCGCTGCGCGAGGCGTTGATCGAAACGGCGCGCGCGATGAACGCGGCCGGCATCAACGTGAACAAGGCCGGCAACGTGTCCGTGCGCTGCCGGCGCGGCGCACGGCCGGGATTCCTGATCACCCCGACCGGAATTCCGTACGCGCAGCTGACGCCCGAAGACATCGTGTTCGTCTGCCTCGACAGCGCCGAAGCGGTCGGCGTCCGCGCGCCAAGCAGCGAGTGGCGCTTCCATCTGGACATCCTGCGTAGCCGGAGCGAGTTCAACGCCGTCGTGCACACGCACTCGCGCGCGGCCACGGCACTCGCGGTTCACGGACGCGGCATCCCGGCATTTCACTACATGGTCGCGGTTGCCGGCGGCAAGGACATTCGTTGCGCGCCTTACGCGACGTTCGGCACTCAGTTGCTTTCGGATCACGCGCTCGATGCCCTCGCCGGCCGCCGGGCCTGCCTGCTCGCGCACCACGGCGTGATCGCCTGCGGGATCTCGCTGCCGGAAGCCCTGCGCCTGGCGATCGAGGTCGAGAACCTCGCGCTCACGTATCTGCATGCCCGCACGTTAGGCGAACCACCGCTGATCCCCGACGAGGAAATGGAGCGCGTCGCGGTCCGCTTTCTGACCTACGGCCAGCCCGGAAGCGCGAGCTAGGCACCGCTCACGGCAGCGGTCGCTGACGTTCGGTTTCACGCGCCGCGGCACCTCGAATTGCGGCAACGGCGATCGAATTTCGCCGCCCGGCGGGTGATCGCCATGCTCCGTCGGTAAATACCAAGATCGCGGTACCTGTTGGGCCAGAATTATCCCGTCAATGCGGGAGGAGGCCGTGCTGCGCGGCCAGTCCTCCCCAGCACCTGCGGCACGAAGCGTGAGCTCACTTCTGTCCGGAGGTAAGCGCTGCAACAGACAGGGCAAAAACCATGAAACTCGACTCGGCGAGTCTGCTCGCCCCGCCCCACCCCGGGACCGTCGCCGCCCCTGACGTCGTTTCGGCACAGCCTCAGCGCGAACGGCACTACGTCTCCATACGCACGAAGTTCATCGTCGCGACGACGGTCGCGACGGCCTGGTGTGCGCTGTCGTGGTGGCTTTCGCTGCCCTGGTTCTCCGACCTGGCCGCGGTGCTCAGCCTGCCGATTGCGATCTTCCTGGTCGGCGGCATCGCGCTGATTCCCGGCTTCATGAACGCGTTTTTGGCTACGAGCCTTGCGCTCGATCGTCGGCCGCCTCGCCGCATCCCGGTCTGCTATCCGCCGCTGTCGATTCTGATCGCCGCCTACAACGAGGAGGACTCGATCTACGACACCCTGGTGTCGATCGAGCAGCAGAACTATTCCGCGCCGCTGCAGGTGATCGTGATCGACGATGGATCACGCGATCACACCGCCGAGCGCGTGCGCGCCTTCTGTGCCGAGCACGATGCGTCGTGGGTGACGCTGGTGCAGATGCCGGGCAACGGCGGCAAGGCGCGCGCCCTGAACGCCGGACTGATGCGCGTCGAGCATCATCTCGTGGTGACGCTCGACGCCGACTCCTATCTGTTCCGCGACGCCCTGCGGCATCTGGTCGAGCGGTACCTGAGCGATCCGCTGGGCACGCGCGCGGTGGCCGGCACGGTGCTGGTGCGCAATTCGCGCGAGAACTGGGTGACCAAAGCGCAGGAGTGGGACTACTTCCACGGCATCGCAGCGATCAAGCGCGTGCAGTCGATGTACCAGGGCACGCTGGTCGCGCAGGGCGCGTTCTCGCTGTACGAGCGCAAGGCACTGCTGGAGGTCGGCGGCTGGTCGGACCGCGTCGGCGAGGACATCGTGCTGACCTGGGCCATGCTGGCGCGAGGCTGGCGCGTCGGACATGCGGAAGATGCCTGCTGCTTCACCCGCGTGCCGGTCACGCTCAAGCAGTTCATCCGCCAGCGCCGCCGCTGGGCGCGCGGCGTCTTCGAAGCGCTGCGCCAGCACCCGGAGATCCTGCGCACGCCGCGGCTGACGCAATTCTTCATCTTCTGGAACCTGCTGTTTCCGTGGACCGATCTGGCGTTCACGCTCGGATTCATCCCTGGAATCGTCGCCGCGCTCTTCTTCGGCAACTACCTGATCGCCGGGCCGATGACGCTTGCGCTGCTGCCGGCCGCCCTGCTGCTCAACATGCTGATGTTCGGCGTCGGCCGCCGCATGTTCGATGCGCAAGGCCTGCAGGTGCGCCGCAATGTCGGCGGGTTCCTGCTGTACGCTTTCGGCTACGCGCTGGTGCTGCAACCCGCGAGCGTGCTCGGCTACTTTTCCGAGCTGCTCAACCTGCGCCGCAGCTGGGGAACAAAATGATTGCTCGCCGCCTCGCGCTGGCGCTCCTGGTCGCCGGCGCTGGCGTCGCGCATGCGCAATCCGCCGTCACCACGGAACTCGCGCACACGCACGACGCCGATGGATTCGCCGACACGCGCGTCGTGGCGGGCTACCTGCCGGTCTATCGGTCGCCGCAGGATTTCTGGGGCGTCAGCGCGGGCAATGATCATTACGCGCAGGGCGACTGGTCCCGCGACGGCCAGCGCCTGCTCGGACGCGTGCGCCAGCTCGATCCGCAGACCGGCGCCGGGTTGTCGGTCGATGCGGGCGCCGCACGCGCCGCGGGCCGCACGACGTTCGTCGCGGATGCGACGTGGTCGACACGGCTCGCGCCGCGGACCGGCGTCGAACTGATCGGCGCGCGCGACTGGGTCGACACGCAGCTGGGGATCGACGACGGCGTCACCTACGATTTCGTCGCCGCCAGCATCGAGCAGGGCATCGGCGACCGCTTCACCGTGATCGGCCTGGCTGGGCACCAGCGCTTCTCGGACGGCAACGCCCGCAATCACCTGCGCGCGCGCCTGATCTATACGCTGCTGCCGGACTTCGGCGTCAGCGTGCAGCTTCGGCATCGGCGCTTCAATGCCGACGACACCTCGGTGCCACGGCGCTATTTCAATCCGGGCCGCTACGAAGAGACGCAAGTGGTCCTTGCGCTGCGCCGGCGTCTTGCTTCCTGGCCCGGCTGGATCATCAACGGACACGTCGGCGGCGGCCGCGAAACGATCGACCGCACCGAGCGCAAGCCGACCAGTACGGCCGAGTTGCGGCTCGACGGGCCGCTCGACAACGGCTGGCGCCTCGACCTGCATGCGCAGTATCTGCGCAGCGCAGGCGGCATCGAAGGCATCGACTACTGGTACTCGCTCGTCGGCGCCACGCTGATCGTGCCGCTGAAGTAGCGGATCGCCCGCGGCAGATCCCGCATCAAAGCGAATCGATCCGCTCGACCAGGGCGGTCACTGCGCAGTCGAGGTTCGCGCGCGCCGCATCCGTCAGCGGCGCGCCGAGTTCGAACGCATTGCCGCGGATCGCAAGCACGAGCGCCGACGGCGGGTCACCCACCACGCGCCGGTAGCAGCCCAGCACCGCGTCCGGCGACAACGCGTGCGTCGTGACGCTGCCGTCCGCGCGCGCGCGCACGCCGAGCCAGGAATAGGGTGCCGGCCCATCCGCGCTGGCGTCGACGAAGACGACCGCGCGGCGCCCGATCAGGTCGAGCGCATGCTCGACCTGGAGCTGAAAATCCGTCAGCACCTCCACGCCGGGCAGATCGAGTGCCGCGAGGCGCTCGGCTAGCATCGGCCCCAGCGCATCGTCGCCCCGGCTCGGATTGCCGACCGCAAGCACCAGCACCGGCCGCACCGTGGCCTGCGGCTCGATCGTCAGCATCGGTCGCGCGACTCCCGCACCCGCCGGTCGATCGTGCTGCCGCCCGCATCGACCAGTTCCACCGCCAGCGGCATCCTGCCCAGCGCATGCGTCGCGCAAGACAGGCAGGGATCGAACGCGCGGATCGCCACTTCG
>JBAIYN010000704.1:0-2216 GCA_037915775.1 Burkholderiales bacterium
CTGCGCGACGGCGCACGCGTCGTCATCGCCGACCGCGAACTCGCGCGCGGCTGCGTCGCCGCGCCGGCCGCATGCCGTCAGGGCACGATAGTCGTGCGCCTGGACGCACTGCGACGCTGGCTGTGGACACGCGCGGAAGCATCCCGGCGCAATGCGCACGAACGCACCTTTGCCGCGGCGATGAATGCCTATGCGACGTCGGACGACGCGGCCGATACGGTGGAAAGGATGGCCCGCGGCGAGGCCGAGACGCTGGTGCTGCACGAGCTGGGAGAACTGCGCGCCGCACCGCTGCTGGGTGCGCAATGGGAAGAGATGCTCGACGGCGTCGACGATCGGCGCGCCGAATTGACGCTGCGCGCGATCCGCGACCTGCTCGCCGACTGCCTGGTCACGCTGCCGCAGCTGCTCGCACGCGACGCACGCGCGTCACTGCTGTTCTGGTTCGCGACCTTTGACGGCCTGCGCCGTGCACTGGCACCGGCACTCGTCGGTGCCTACCGCGTCGATGAAGGCCACATCGATGCCGTCGCGCTTTCCGACGCGGCACAGTCCGTATGCGAGGCGTCGCTCGCGACCGCGCTCGACCTGTGCGCCACCTGGCGCGACGGCGGCGCCACCGCCCTCGTCGAAGCCACGCGCCGGCTGGCAGCCGCGCACTGACGCCGCGCTGTCAGTCCTCGCCCGGCGCTGCCTGCACTTCGGCCACGGCGTCGTGTCCGCCGTCGTACCAGGCCAGCTTGTCGCGCAGCTTGACGACGTCGCCGACGATCACCAGTGTCGGCGGGTGCAGCCCGGCTTCCTCGACCCGGCGCGGCAGGTCTTCCAGCGTCGCCGTGACCACGCGCTGCTGCGGCAGCGTGGCCTGCTGCACGACAGCGGCCGGCATGTCGGGCGGCATGCCGTGCGCGATGAGTTCATCGCATAGTTTCTGCAGTCCGAGCAGCCCCATGTAGACGACCACCGTCTGGCGCGGGCGCGCCAGCCCGTGCCAGTCGAGGTTCATCGAACCGTCCTTCAGGTGCCCGGTCACGAGCACGCACGACTGCGCGTAGTCGCGGTGCGTGAGCGGGATGCCAGCGTAGGCACCGACCCCGCACGCCGCGGTCACGCCCGGCACGACCTGGAACCGGATGCCGTGCGCGGCCAGCGTTTCGATCTCTTCACCGCCGCGGCCGAACACGTACGGATCGCCGCCCTTCAGCCGCAGCACGCGCTTGCCCTGCTCGGCGAGCTCGACCATCAGTTCGTTGATGTGTTCCTGGCGCATCGCGTGGTTTGAGCGCTGCTTGCCGACGTAGATGCGCTGAGCGTCGCGGCGCGTCAGTTCCAGGATCGCCGGCGATACCAGATGGTCGTGCAGGACGACGTCGGCTTGCTGCATCAGCCGCATCGCCGCGAAGGTCAGAAGTTCGGGATTGCCCGGCCCCGCGCCGACCAGATACACCTCGCCCGGCGGCGGCCCGGCTGCGTCGGCGTCATCGATCGCCTGCGCCAGTGCCTGCTCCGCCAGCGCCGTGCGGCCGGAGAACACGAGTTCGGCGATCGGCCCCTGCAGCACCTTCTCCCAGAACGGCCGGCGCGCCGGCTGCGTCAGCCGCTCCTTCACGTTCGAGCGGAAGCGCTGCACCAGTGTCGCGAGCTGGCCGTAAGTCGTGGGGATCAGCGCCTCGAGCTTCGCGCGCAGCAGGCGCGCCAGCACGGGCGAAGCGCCGCCGGTCGACACCGCCACCACGACCGGAGAGCGATCGACGATCGCCGGCAGGATGAAGGAGCACAGCTCCGGGTCATCCACGACGTTGACCGGAATGCGGCGCTCCTGCGCGAGCCGGGACACTTCGGCGTTGACCGCGCGATCGTCGGTGGCGGCGATCGCCACTGCGACATCGTCGAGCGAATCGGCGCTGAAGACCGACGCGCGGTAGCCGATCCGGCCGCTGCTGGACAGTTCTGCCAGCGTGGCGCACAGCGCCGGCGCGGTCACGGTGACGCACGCGCCGGCGTCGAGCAGCAATGCGACCTTGCGCGCGGCGACCTCGCCGCCGCCGATCACCGCGCACGGCTGCCCGGTGAGCTTTAGGAAGATCGGCAGCGTTTTCATCTCACCAATAGGCGAACAGCCGCCCGCCCTCCACCTTCGACTTCCAGCGCTTCAGCGGAGTCGATCCCTTGGCGACGCATGCGCCGGTCGTGATGTCGAATGCCCACTCGTGCTT
>JBAIYN010000648.1:0-11497 GCA_037915775.1 Burkholderiales bacterium
CGGCCGAAGACGGTGAAGCCGCCGTTTTGCGTGTCGAGATTCGCCGAGTTGTCCGCCAGATTCACGAACCATTGCGTTGTCGCGCTGTTCGGATCGTTGGGAAGCTTTGCCATCGCCACGGTGCCGCGCACGTTCGAACGCGTCGGGCTGAACTCGTTGACGATCGGCGCATTGGCGGGGATCTGCGCGACGCCGGTCACATCGTTCCAGGTGAATCCGCCACCTTGGATCACGAATCCGGGCATGCTGCGGTGAATGAACGAGTTCGCATAGGCGCCGTTCTGCACGTAGCCAAGAAAGTTAGTCACCGTCACCGGTGCCGCGGCGTCATACAGAACGATGTCGATCACGCCGGCCGACGTCTGCAGGCGCACCATCGTTGACTGCGCCGCTGCGGGGATGGCGGACAATGCAACGACGAGCAACCAGAACGCCAAGGTTGGCAGTGCTCGGAGTGGAATCACGATCGGCTCCTGAAGGGGAATAGCGGCCGGGCGCACAAGATGCGCCATGGCCGTTGGACGCGGAGTGCGAATTTTGCCCGAACGCGCGCTCGCGTGGTTCACGCAGCGCTCGGGCCGTGGAATTCGCGGCGAGCCGATCCCGGCCGGTGGAGTGCCGGCGCGTTGCCTGGCTATTCAGCACGTTGCGTGACGACGCCGGAGTGTCGCCACGCAAGACGTGAAGCGCTATGCGGGTGTCACAACCCGCCCATCGTTGCGGCGGGGAAGAACGGCAGATTGCGCACGCGCACGCCGGTCAGCTTGAAGTACGCGTTGGCCAGTGCGGGGGCCAACGTCGGCACGCCGAGTTCACCGACGCCGCCGATGGCGATGCTGCGATCGGCGACGGCGGGCTTCGGGATGATGACGACCTTGACGTCCGGCATCTCGTTCAGCCGGATCATGCGGTTGGTGTTGAAGTTGCGGTTCTGCGCGGCGCCGTTCGTGAAGGTCTGGCGTCCGTAGAGAGCGGCGTTCAGTCCGTGCACGACACCGCCGACGATCTGCGCTTCGACGGAGCCCGGATTCACCGTGAGGTAGCAGTCGATCGCGACCCAGACGCGGTTGACCCTGACGCTGGTCGATGTGGCCGAAGAGATCTCGACCACCTGCGCGACGATGCTGTTGAACGCGGTGCCGATCGCGATGCCGCGTGCGCGTCCCGTCGGCGGCGGTGAACTCCAGCCAGCGGCATTGGCAGCCGCGTTCAGCACCGCGAGCCAGCGCGAGTCCGTCAACAGCCGGGTGCGGAAGTACAGGGAATCTTGTCCGGCTGTGGCCGCCAACTCGTCGATCATCGACTCGACCGCGAACGTGTTGATCGACGCGCCGACCGAGCGCCAGAAACCCACCGGGATCGGCGAGGGATGTGACACCCATTCGGTCAGGCGCGATCCGAACGCATACGGCAACGCCTGCGACGCTTCGTAGCCCTGGCTGTCGCCCTTTGCGCCGAGCGGCACGCCGCGCTGCCCGAGGATCGACGGCGACACGTTGCGGTACGTCCAGCCCATCACGTTGCCGTTGGCGTCGAGGCCGGCGCGCGCGTGCACGAGCGCCATTGGGCGGTACTGGTCGCGCGTGAAATCCTCTTCGCGTGGCCACACGAGTTGCACCGGCCGCTGCAGCGCCATCGCCACCTGAACCGCCTGGCTGACGAAATCGACCTCGGCCTTGCGCCCGAGGCCGCCGCCCAGATAGGTGGTGTGGATCGTGACCCGGTCGGCCGACAGCCCGGTCAGTCCGACCACGAGGCCGAGAACCGACTTGGCGGACTGCGTGGGCGCATAGACGTCGCAGCGAACGCCGGGCACGTAGTCGACCGTGCAGTTCAGCACTTCCATGCATGCGTGCGCGATGTAGGGCAGCGTGTACGTGGCGTCGACAACCTTGGTCGAACTGGCGATCGCGGTATTCGGATCGTTGACGCTGCGCTCGACCGTGTACAGCGTGCCCGGGGGATTGGCTCCTCCGGCAACGTAGGGCGTCGCCGATACGGCCAGTGCCTGCGCGTCCGCGAGGAACTGCGCGCTGTTGAGCGATGACGCGTTGGCCGGCAGCTTCCAGCTCACGCTCATCTGCTTCGCGGCCTGCCACGTATCCCAGGTGTTCGGGCCGACGACGGCGACCGCATTGACGTTGCCCACCGCTTCCGTGCCGCGCGAAGTTCCGGCCGCCACGCTGACCGGCACCACCGCGATCATCCCGGGCGGCCTCGTCGGCAGCGCGGCCAGTGTCCCGCCGAACGAAGGGCAGTGCTTGATGACGGCGAACACCATGCCCGGCAGCCGAATGTCGATGCCGTACTTGGCGCTGCCGTCCACTTTCGAGGGAATGTCGACGCGCGGCAGTGCCTTGCCGATCACCGTCATCTGGCTGTCTGGCACCAGAGGCGCCGAAGACGGCGGCGTGAGCAGTGCGGCATCCGCTGCGACCTGGCCATAGGTGAGCGTGGCACCCGAAGGCAGGTAACGGATGACGCCATTGCTGACCGCATAGTTGCCGCGCGTCTGGTCGCCGATGCGATTCATCGCGGCCTGGACCAGTGTTTCGCGCGCGATCGCGCCGGCGTCGCGCAGCTTCCAGTAGTTGGTGCGCGTGACGCTGCTGCCGACCGTGTTGATCGCCGTTCCGATTGGTGCCGGATTTGCCAGCGTCGGCCCGCCCTGAGCCAGCGCGACGCGGGTGTAGTCGACCATCAGGTCTTCGGCGAGTATCTGTGCGAGGCCGGAGAACGAGCCCTGTCCCATCTCGGACGAGCCGATGGTCAACGTGATGCTTTCGTCGGTGCCGATGTTCAGCCACGAGTTGATCTGGGAGGTGACTCCGGCAGCCTGGGCACCGTTGACGCGCGCGAGCTCGGGCAGCGTGAAGCCAAGCGTGAATCCGCCGAGTGCACCGAGAAAGCGGCGGCGGCTGATCGTGGGTGTCATGTCCATGGATGCCTCGACGTCACAGTGATTGAACGGCCTGCTTGATGCGCTGGTACGTGCCGCATACGCACAGGTTCTTCAGTTCCGAGGCGATCTCCGAGCCGTGATGGCCGGCGATCATCGAGCCGGCCACGCACATCAGCATGCCGGACTGGCAGTAGCCGCACTGCGGCACCTGGTTGGCGATCCAGGCCTGCTGCGCCGGGTGGCTGCGGTCTTTCGACAGGCCTTCGATGGTCACCACTTTCTTGCCGACTGCCGACGACGCATTGAAGACGCAGGAGTGTTCGCGCTGTCCATCGATCAGCACGGTGCAGGCGCCGCAGACCTCGATGCCGCAGCCGTACTTGGTGCCGGTCAGACCGATCAGGTCACGCAGCACCCACAGGAGAGGCATGTCGGGGTTGTTGACGTTGACCGTGTAGTCCTGACCATTGACGTTCAGGGAGAGAGAGGCCATGCGGTTTCCTTTCTGGATATATCGGGCCGAACCTGACGGCGCGCATGGTTGCATTCATCCGCTCGCACGCACCATCTGCGATTCGGCTGATGCGTGCTCCCGACATGAAGGGATGCGAATGCGCGTGACGACGCATTCCCGCGATGCGCGTGACGCGCACATCGCCGGCTTCAATTAGGACGGGTGGACTAGCCGTGCGGGCGCGCAGCCACAGCGAGACGGCTACGTCGCGCAGGCGCCTACTGGCTCATGTCGAGCGAATTGCTCAGATCGCTCACCTGTGCGCGCACGCCGGGAAGTGGATTCAGTCCAAAGCGGCGCGTGATGAGCTTGATGATCGAGGTGGTGTCGTAAGTGACGCTGTCGACGTAGCCCTTCTTCGCATAGGGCGAGATGACGATCGCCGGAACGCGGGTTCCCGGTCCCCAGGTATCCGCTCGGGGAGGCGCGACGTGATCCCAGAAGCCGCCGTTCTCGTCGTACGTGACGATGATCAGCATGTTCTTCCACTGCGGGCTGGCCTGCAGCTTGGCAACCAGATCGGCCACGTGCGCATCGCCCGACATGACGTCTGTGTCCCCTGGATGCTGGGTGAGGTCGCCTTGGGGTTTGTAGAAGGCCACGGGGGGCAGGCTGCCGCTCTGGATGTCGGCCAGCAGGTCCGTGTAGTCCTTCAGGTGCGCGGCGCGCTGAGCCGCGCCGGCTGCGGTGGTCGGGTCGAAGCGGCTGAAATAGTTGAACGGCTGGTGGTTCGGTTCGTAGATCTCGCTCAGGATCACGCTGCGATCGGTGAGCGCCTGGTTCCACGCGCCTGCATACCACTTCCAGTCCAATCCCTTGGCCGACAGTGTGTCGCCGACAGTCGCGAACGTCTGTGCAGGCAGCGGAATGAAGTCGACCAGGCCTGCGCCCGTGGGATCGGCCAGACGCGGATCTCCACCAGCGGCGGGCGGCGTGACGCTCGGTTGATACGCCGGCTGTGTCGTGTTGACTGAGTAGTTGAGCCCGCCCGAGAGCATCGGTGTCACGCTGCCGTCGGCGACGAATGCCGGTGGACCAGTCAACGCGCTCGCGGGTGAACCCGATGCAAGCAGCAAGCGCGAACCGCTGCTGTCGACGGCTGAGATCAGGGCCGCGGGCGGGCTTGACCAGACCGGCGAGCAGGCGCAGACGAGCCAGAAATGGTTGAGGTAGGAGCCGCCGAACGCGCCCTGGAAGAAGTTGTCCGCCAGCACATATTGCTGCGCCAGCTTCCACAGTTTCATTGGCGAGCCATCGTAGTAACCCATCGCCAGGCCGCCGGCTTCCGACCAGGCGGCGAACATGTCGTTCCTGCCTCCGTTGATCTGCATCTGGTTGTTGTAGAACCGGTGCGTGAGGTCGGGAGAGATCACCGACAGGTCGAGACCGCTGGCGCCGCCCGGAGGGGCGTCGATGCGGAACGGCTGGTTGGGGAGCGATGCAACGAAGGCCCACGCAGATGCCTGTGCGGAGTTCGCGCTCCACACTGCGGGCAGTCGCTGCAGGACGGTGACGCCGTCGCGGTCGAGCTGGCGATAGCTCGCGGGAGTTGCGAGCGCATTGGCGATGCCATTTGCGCCCGGGAACAAGCCGTAAAGATTGTCGAAACTGCGGTTCTCCAGATAGATCACAACGACGTTCGCGATCTTGTCGAGGGTGCCGGTCGCACTCGCGAGCGCCTTGCGGACGTCATCGGTCGCCTTCGCGCCCGCAAGTGCGAGCTGGATACGCTGCAATCCGTCGCTTGACGCGGTCTTCAACGTCCTCTTGACGACCTCGTCGGTCTCCAGGTTGAAGTCCGACATCAGCTTGGTCGCGCTGACACCGAGTGCTGCCGCTACTTTCTGCGCGGCGGCGTCGTAGGCGAGATTGCTCGTCTCCATTTCGGAGATCACGGCGGTCGAGTGCACGCTGACAACGCCCGGCGCCTCTTTCGGCGCACGCAGCACGATGCGAGCGGCCACCGGGTGCGTCGTCTTCGCGTCCGGGTCATATTCGATCGCTGTGGAGCCTATCTCCGCAACCACGAGGCCACCGGAAACCGGCAAGGTGAACTGGCCATTGTCGCCCGTGAACGCGGAACTCTCGCCCGCGTCGCAGATGCCGTTGCCGTTGCTGTCCATGCACACCTTGGCATTTCGAAAGTAGCTGCCGATAACCACGCCGCTCGTACCGCCGGTGGGCGGCGCGCTGCCGCCACCCCCACTGGAGCATCCGATCACGAGGGTGGCAAACAAGAGCGCTGAAGCGATGCCCGGTCGTGCGCTGAGATCTCGTCGCAATGTACGCATGGCAGTTCTAAGGCCTGCAATCGAGGTGGCGGTGGGCGCGATGGACAGTGGTGGCATCACCTGCACATCGAGCGGAAACTGTCCGGGCTTTCGTACGCCTTGTCGAGCCAGACCATCCTCTGGTTGAGGAACGACTTCAGATAGGCAACCTCGTCGGTCCAGGTGTAGAAGGTGTAGTGGCCCGACAGCGGCATCGGTTGCCCGAGGATCGGCCAGCGATCGAAATTGCGCGCCTGAGCCGCCTGCAGCCGGGCTGCATAGGTGTCGATGCTCTTATTGATGAAGGTTTGAAGCGCCGGCCGCTTCTGCTTCCAGCGCGCAATCGTCAGCGCAAGAAAGTCATCGTTGTCGAAGAGCCGCGTCAGCCAGTTGGGCCAGTCCGTCAACGTCCTGCTGACCCAGCAGCCTTCCGGGTTCCAGGCGTCGTTGTAGTTCGCGTTGCCGCCCGAGAGGTCGAAGTCCCAGGCCGGCCCCATGTTGAACGTCCGGTCGGCCGGGTTCGCCGCTGCATCGGTGTCCTTCCACAGGTAGACGCTGCTCCAGAACGCTGCATCGTGGTTCCTGAACACTTCATTCAGCAGATACCAGTCGACGAAACTCACCGGGTTGATCTTCTGCAGCCGGTTCGGGCCGTAGATCTCCTGCTCGACCGCGTCGACGAGGCTCTTTACGCTGGCCAGCTGCGGCAGCGTGATGTCCGCTTCGTCCGGCCGGTCGACGCAGATCGGCACCCCGAGCGGCGTGTGATGCTGCAGGTTCATCTCACCGACGTTGTAGCAGTCGAGTCGCGCATCGACCTGCACGATGTAGCCGCCGTCGATGTCGTTGACCGCGAGATCCTTGCTCATCTTCTTGATGTTCAGCCGGTTCGGATCGATACGGATGTCCTCGGTCAACAGGTAGACGCCGACGTAGTCGCCATTCAGATAGACCTCGAGGTGCTGCCCGGACGGCGTCCACTTGAGCCCGTCGGCTAACACGCTGCTGTTGCCGAGCGAGAAGGCCAGCTTGTTACGCAGCAGCGAGCGGTCGAAATAATCGGCCAGCAGCGCCCAGTTGCGGTTCTTCTTCATGCCGAGGAAGTCTGGCACGGCCGCGTAGCTGGCATCGTCCTTGAATTGAATCTTGTATGGATTCTTGGGCTGTCCCCACGTCGAGTGGCCGCGGCCGCGGATCTTGCCACTCAGCGGCCAGGCCTCATTCGAAACGGCAGGATTCGTCAGGGTGAACGTTGCATCGACGTAGATCTCCTTAGAAACGATCGGTGCGGCATCTTTTGTGTCGATCCGCAACACCGGCAGATCCGTGAGGGCGGCAGGCAAGTTCGCGATCACCTGTTGCATCGATTCCGATGCAGACATGTCCAGCATTCCGGCCGCCTTAAGCGCAGTCACCACAGACTGCGCCACCTTGTGCGCGGTCGATCCGGGGCTGGCTGCGTAGTCCGTCCTGATGTCGAATTTCGGGGGCAGCCCAACAGCGTTGCGCACCAGCCCCTCCGCGAGCGCGTAGTCCCGTTCCCCGCATAGTTGGACGAGCGTTGTGAAGGGCGTGATGTCGGTGCTGTAGTCGCGTGCCGGAGAGGCCATCCGGTACGAACCGTCCGCGGCCGAGCCGGGCGCGCCCGTGTCGCTTGACTGGCCGGTGATTACTTCCGCGATCAGCGGTGCAGTCGACCCTTTCGGAATCGAAAGGCGGTAGGTCCCACTGCTGTCTGATTGCGTCTGCGGATCGTCCGAATCGCAGCGACCGTTGCCGTTCAGGTCGATGCAGACCAGGGCGTTGGCGACGTATCCGTCGATGACCTTGCCGCTGATCGTTTCCTGCTCGACGGTTCCGCCACCGCCGCATCGGGTGAGAAGGAGGGCGAATGCGGCGAGAGCCGCGACAATCAAGACGGTGTGGGATTGCAGGTGTCGACGCGCGATCATGAAGTCACCTCCCGGCGGGCCGTTCAATCAGGAATCGGCGACCGGGACCACTCTCAGAAACCGCGTCGAAACATTCAATGCGCGCGTCCCGCAGCACGTGGTCGCCGCGGTCGTGCAACTTCCTGCGATGCAGTACTGCGCTCCGTGCGTGCTCCGTCTGTAGACAGCCATCACGCTAGCCCCTGTTGGATAGGCGGAATTGACCGTTGCCAATTGCGCGGACGGGGCCGCGCCGCAGACATCGACGAAGTGGGTCGGCGGAGTGCACGAGAGAAATTCACGTACGATGCCCGCCATGCCGATGACCCGGATCGCACCCGCCGTCGCCGCGTCGCTCGCGCGCTGGCACCAGATGCTCGCGACGAGCGACCTCGAGTCGCTGACCGAGCTGCTGCATCCGGACGCGCTGTTCCGCTCGCCCATGGCGTTCAAGCCGTATCGCGGTCGCGATGCCGTCGCGCTGATCCTGCGTACCGTGTGGGGTGTGTTCAGCAACTTTGGCTACGAACGCGAATTCGCGGCCGATGACGGGATCAGCGTCGCGCTCGAATTCCATGCGCACGTCGGCGGGCGGGAGCTGAAGGGCATCGACCTGATCCGCTTCGACGAGCAGGGGCGGATCGTCGAGTTCGAGGTGATGATCCGACCTTTCAGTGGGCTGCAGGCGCTTGGCGAGGCGATGGCGCAGCGGCTGGGCGCGACGGCGCCCGAAGGCTTCGCCGCGAAGAAAGCCTGACGCCGGTGCCGCGCGCGCCTGTGAGATTGCCGGCCGCTTATCCGCTGCGATGACCGTGGATTCCGCGGATCACTCCCACCCGCCGCTGCGCGGCATCCTGTTGATCATGGCGGCGGTGGCGATGTTCGCCATGATGGATTCGATCGCCAAGTACCTGGCGCGCTTCTATCCGGTGCCGGGCATCGTGTGGTCGCGCTATGCGTTTCACCTGTTGTTCGTCGTGCTGATCCTCGGGCCGCGCTGGCGCGGGCAACTGCTGCGAACCAGCCGGCTCGGGCTGCAGGTGCTGCGCGGATTCCTGCTGGCGGCTTCCAGCATGTTCTTCTTCTCCGCGCTGAAATTCCTGCCGCTGGCCGAAGCTTCGTCGATCACTTTCATCGCACCGATCCTGGTGACGCTTGCGGGGTCGATCGTGCTGAAGGAGCGGGTGGAGCCGGCACGCTGGCTGGCCGTCTGCGGCGGCTTCATCGGCGTGCTGATCGTGATCCGGCCCGGCGGCGAGGCGTTCCGGCCCGCTGCGCTGCTGGCACTCTGCACGGCGGTGTGTTTCGCGTCCTATGCGGTGCTGACGCGCAAGATGGCCGGCCTGGAGAACCCGTACACGACGATCTTCTACTCGGGGCTGGTCGGCACGGTCGTTCTGGCGGTCGTGCTGCCGTTCGCCTGGAGCGCGCCGGCCACACCGGGACATGCGGCGCTCCTCGCGCTGATGGGGCTGCTGGGCGGCGGCAGCCACCTCGTGCTGATCAAGGCCTACGAGCACGCACCGGCGTCGCGGCTCGCGCCGTTTTCGTATACGCAGCTGGTGTGGGTCCTGATCATGGGGTACCTCGTGTTCGGCGATTTCCCGGATCACTGGTCGCTGGTCGGTATCGCCGTGATCGCGGCGAGCGCGATCTATATCGCCACGCACCAGCAAATGGCCGCGCGGCAACGAAAGCTCCCGGCCCGGGTCGAGTCCCGAACCTGACGCACAGTCGGCCTGCGCGGCGTCGGACCGACGCGCGCCTGCCGAATCGCAATGCCTGCGCGCGCGGGCGACCTAGCATGGACGCAATCAACGGCGACGAGGCGAGCCATGGGGGGCCTGGACCTTCTGCGCGATCCCTTGACGAACAAGGGCACCGCGTTTTCTCTGGAAGAGCGCAAGCGGCTGGGCCTGGACGCCTTCCTGCCGCCGCGCGAGGAAAAGATCGGCGAGCAGGTGGCTCGTGTGATGGGCGCTCTGCGGGCGCTGGCCACGCCGATGGACCGCTACCGTTATCTCGCCGCACTCCAGAACGACAACGAGACGCTGTATTTCCGCACGCTGATCGACAACCTCGCGGAGCTGGTCCCAGTTGTCTACACCCCGACCGTCGGCCAGGCCTGCCTCGACTGGAGCCGCATCTACGAACGCCCGCGCGGGCTGTACATCACGCCGCGCGAACGCGGTCGCATTCGCGACATCCTGAAGCGCTGGCCGCGCCGCAACGTCGCGATCATCGTCGTCACCGACGGCGGCCGCATCCTGGGCCTCGGCGATCTTGGCGCGAACGGCATGGGGATCCCGATCGGCAAGCTTGCGCTCTACGTGGCGTGCGCCGGGGTCGATCCGGCGCGCTGCCTGCCGGTGACGCTCGACGTCGGCACCGAAACCGCGTCCGTGCGTGACGATTCGTTCTACCTCGGTTTGCGCCAGCGGCGCGTCGCGGGTCCGGACTACGACGCATTGGTGGAGGAGTTCGTGACTGCCGCCAACGAGGTTTTCCCGGGCGTGCTGGTGCAGTTCGAGGATTTCGCGAACGTGAACGCGTTCCGTCTGCTGGCGCGTTATCGCAACCGCGTCTGCTCGTTCAACGACGACATCCAGGGCACGGGCGCGATGGGGCTCGCGGGCGTGTACGCGGCGTTGCGCATCACCGGCGGCGCGCTTGCCGAGCAGTGCTTCCTGTTCTTCGGCGCCGGCGAGGCCAACGTTGGCATTGGCACGATCGTCGCGGCGGCGCTCGAAGAGGCGGGCGTGTCCAGGGCGGATGCCCGGCGGCGCTGCTGGTTCATCGACAGCCAGGGGCTCGTCACCAGCGGGCGGACCGGGCTGTCCGAGCACAAGCGTGCCTTTGCGCACGACCACCCGGCGCTGACCGACCTGGTCAGTGCGATCGACGCGCTGCGGCCGACCTTCCTGATCGGTGCGAGCGGGCAGCCCGGTGCGTTCGCCGAGTCCGCGCTGGCCGCGATGGCACGGCTGAATCCGCGGCCGGTCGTCTTCGCTCTGTCCAACCCGACGTCGAAGGCCGAGTGCACCGCCGAGCAGGCGTACCGCGCCACGGCCGGCCGCGCGATCTTCGCGGCCGGCAGTCCCTTTGCGCCGGTCGCTCTGGACGGTCGGACCCACGTCACCGGACAAGCCAACAACTCGTTCATCTTTCCCGGCATCGGGCTGGCCGTGCTGGCGTGCGGCCTGACGCGCGTCACCGACGAGATGTATTTCGCCGCCGCGCGGGCGCTGGCCGAACAGGTGACCGACGACGACCTCGAAGGCGGGGCGGTTTTCCCTCCGGCGGCACGCATGCGCGACGTGGCAGCCGCAGTCGCGACCGCGGTCGCGGAGGTCGGCCATGCGCAGGGTCTGGCGGCTGCGCCGAAGCCCGCCGACCTCGCCGGGCAGATCCGCGCGAGCCGCTATCGCGGCGACTACGCAGATGCGTACGCGGCGCAGGGAACTTCGTGCGGGTCAAGTTCCTCGATCTGAATCGTGACAGGCTGGCGTCGGTTCGATGCAACTCTCGGGATGGTCATCATGGACAAGATCTGGCTGAAGCAATACCCGGAGGGAATTCCGGCAGAAGTCAACGTCAATGAATACGCATCGCTGAAGGAGATCGTCGAAAAGACCTGCGCCCGGTTCGGCGAACTGCCGGCGTACGGCAATATGGGCCATTCGATCACCTTCCGCGAACTCGATCGCGCCAGCGCCGCGTTCGGCGCGTACCTGCAGAAGGTCGTCGGCATGAAGAAGGGCGACCGCATCGCGATCATGCTGCCGAACCTGCTGCAGTATCCGGTCGCGCTGTACGGCGCACTGCGGGCCGGGCTGACGGTGGTCAACACCAACCCGCTGTACACCGCGCGCGAACTGGA
>JBAIYN010000009.1:0-8898 GCA_037915775.1 Burkholderiales bacterium
GCGCGAGGACCTCGATGCCGTGCAGCGCGAGCTGCGCGCGACCGCCGGCGTCACCGCGCTGATCTTCGACCAGACCTGCGCGTCGGAGAAGCGCCGCCGCCGCAAGCGCGGCAGCCTGCCGGAAGCACCGCGGCGCGTCTTCATCAACGAACTGGTGTGCGAGGGCTGCGGGGACTGCAGCACCAAGTCCAACTGCCTGTCGGTGGTGCCGGTGGAAACGGAATTCGGCCGCAAGTTCGCGATCGACCAGTCGACCTGCAATGTCGACGAGAGCTGCATCGCCGGCCTGTGTCCGAGCCTCGTGACCGTGGAAGGCGCGTCGACGCAGCGCGCGCGCACACCGCTCGCGGACGACGCGGCCGCGGCTCCCCAACCGCAGGTGCCTGCGCTCGATGCGCCGTACGGCCTGCTGATCGCGGGCATCGGCGGCACCGGCGTGGTGACGCTCGGCGCGCTGATCGGCATGGCCGCCCACCTCGATGGCAAGGGCGCCACCGTGCTCGACATGACCGGGCTGGCGCAGAAAGGCGGTGCGGTCCTGTCGCACGTGCGGCTCGCACCGACACAGGAGGACCTGCACGCACCGCGCATTGCCGCCGGAGCCGCCGACGTCGTTCTCGGCTGCGATGCGCTGGTCGCCGCTGGGCCGGAGGCGCTGGCGACGATGCGCAGCGGCGCAACCCGCGTGGTGATCGACTCGACCGCGGCGATCACCGGCGAGCAGGTCCGGCATCCCGACCACGAGTTTCCGCGCGCCGCGATCGAACGGCGGCTGCGCGCGGCGGTCGGCGCCGAGCGCCTCGACGTGGTCGATGCCACGCGCCTGACGACACTGCTGATCGGCCATTCGCTCGGCACCAACCTGTTCATGCTCGGCTACGCATGGCAGACCGGCCTGGTGCCGGTGTCGCAGGACGCTCTGCTGCGCGCGATCGAGCTGAACGGTGTGGCGGTCGAAGAAAACCGGCGCGCGTTCCAGTGGGGGCGACGCGCGGCGCACGATCGCGCCGGCGTCGAGCTGATCGCGCTGCGGGCCGAACGCCTGCCGGATTCACGGCGCGCATCGCGCGATCTCGACGAAGTCATCGCGCGCCGGCACCGCGAACTCGTTGCCTACCAGGACGAACGCTATGCGCAGCGCTACGCCGACCTGGTCGCGCGCGTGCGCACGGCCGAGCAGCGCGTCGGCGGCGGCGACCGGCTGGCCGAGACCGTCGCGCGCAACGCGTTCCGCCTGTTCGCCTACAAGGACGAATACGAAGTCGCGCGGCTGTACAGCGACGGCCGGTTCGCGGAAGAAATGCAGCGCGTGTTCGGCGCCGGCGGCCGCGTGCACCTGCATCTGGCGATTCCCGCGCTGGCGCGTATCGATCCCGGCACCGGCGAGCCGCGCAAGCGTCGCTACGGCCCGTGGATGCTGCGCACGCTGCGCGTGCTGGCCGCGCTGAAGCGGCTGCGCGGCACGCGTTTCGACCCGTTCGGCCGCGCCGCGGAGCGGCGCTTCGAGCGCGCGCTGCGCGACGAGTACGAGGCGGACATGCAGCGCATCGCCGCCGAACTGCGCAGCGACAACCTGCCGCTGGCGATCGAAATCGCGTCGCTGCCGGAGCGCATCCGCGGCTTCGGTCCGGTCAAGCAGCGCAATGCGGCTGCCGCGCATGCGCGGCACGAGGAAGTGATGCGCGCCTTCGAGCGTCGCCCGGAGCCGGTCGCCGAACTCGCGTAGTCTCGACCGATGCGCCCGACTTCGCGATGGTTCACCGCGCCGGTACTGGCGAGCGCGTTTCGGCCGTTCTACCTGCTCGGCGCGCTGTATGCACCGCTGGTGATCACCGGCGGTGTGGGCGCGCTGGCCGGCGTCGTGCCGCTGCCGACCGGCGCGCTGCTGTGGCACGGGCACGAAATGGTGTTCGGTTTCGCGATGGCGATCGTGATCGGCACCGTGCTGACCGCGCTGCCGAGCTGGGCCGGCACGCAAGAAATCACGGGCGCGCGGCTGGCACTGCTCGCCGCGCTGTGGCTGGCCGGCCGCATCGCGTTCTGGGCATCGCCCTGGCTGCCGGCGCCGCTGACGGCAGCCGCCGACCTGCTGTTCCCGCTCGTACTGACCGCGATGCTGGTTCCGCAGGTCCTGCGCATCCGCAACCGGCTCTATCTGCTGCTGCTGCCGATCCTGGTCGCGCTGTGCGCCGCTGCGCTGGTTTATCACGCGTCGTCGGCAGCCGGGGACGCGATGGGCGCGGAGCGCGCGCTGCGCGCCGCGGTCTATGCGGTGGTCGTGATCTTCCTGCTCAAGGGTGGCGTGCTGACACCCATCTTCACCGGCAATGCGCTGCGCGCGCTCGGCCGCGGCGACCAGCCCCCCTTCATCATGGGTCTCGACGCGGCCGCGCTCGGCAGCGTGCTTGTCCTCGCGCTGCTCGACCTCGGCGCCGCGCCGGCCGCGTGGCAAGGCGTCGCTGCCGTCGCATGCGTGCTGGTGCACGGCATCCGCGTCGCACGCTGGCGCGGCTGGCTCGTCGCCGCGCAACCTCTGCTGGCCGCGATGCACCTGAGCTTCGCGTGGCTGGTATTTGCGTTCGCACTGAAGGCGTGCGCCGAACTGACCGGAATCATCCCGGAAACCGCTTGGCTGCACGCGTTCACCGTCGGCAGCCTCGGGATGATGATGCTCGGGCTGATGAACCGCGTCGTGCTGCGGCACACCGGACGCCCGCTCGAGGTTTCAGGGCCGCTGCGCGCCGCCTATGGGCTGATGTTCGCGGCCGCGGTCCTGCGCGTCGCCGCTGCGGTGTTCGGGCTGGGCGCCTGGGCGATGGCGGTCGCCGCGGTCATGTGGGCGGCGCCGTTCGTGATCTACCTGTTCCAGTACGGCGCGGTGCTGGTGCAACCGAGCCTGCCGCGCACGCCGCCGCTGCAGCCGGCCTGACGGCACCCGATCCCCCGCTTCTGGCGTCTGCGTTGACATTTCGCGCGCGCCGCGTAAGATTCATATTAAATACTTCTTTATGTTTTTCAGCGGGTTTCCGCCTACCTGTGATTGAAAGAGCAGCGATGGAGCAGTTACTTCAGCTCGAAGAACCCGAGCGCGCCGTCCCCGCGAAGGCCGACCTGCAGTCGTTCCTCAGCCTCGGTTTCCGTCCGTTGTATCTGGCAGGCGCGGCGTGGGCCGCGATCGCGATCGGGATCTGGGTCTTCGCGCCGCAGTGGCTGCGACCACCGCTTGCAGGCGTGGCCTGGCACGCGCACGAAATGCTGTGGGGCTTCATCGCGACGATCGCGGTCGGTTTCCTGATGACCGCCGGCGCCAACTGGACCGGCCTGAATCCGCTGCGCGGGCGGGCGCTCGCGCTCGCCGCCGGACTTTGGGCCGTGGCGCGGGTCGGCTTTCTCGTCGGCGACGACATTCCGTTCGCTGTCGCAGCGGCCGCCGAGGTTGCCTTCTTCGTGCTCGCCGCGGCCGCGATGGCGCGCGTCGTCGTCAAGTCGCGCAACCGCCGCAACTACGCAGTGCCGTTCCTGCTGCTCGGCCTGGCGATCAGCGACGCCGCCTATCTGGTCGCCGCGAATCAGGGCGACTTCGGGCTGCTGATGCACCGCTTCGGGATCGGACTGCTGGTGATGGCACTGATCGCGCTGCTGGTGGCGCGTCGGGTGATGCCGTTCTTCGCGATGCGCGCGGTTGCGGGACTGCAGATTCCGATGCACGTGCGCAGCGGACAGGTGCAGCTTGGCGCGGGGGCGATCGCGGTCGCCGCGCTCTGCGCAGATCTTGCCCGGCCGGCCGCGATCGGCATGGCGGTGGCCGGCGCCATTGGGCTGGTGCAACTGATCCAGTGGCGGCCTTGGGCAGTGCGCCGCAATCCGCTGCTGTGGATCCTGTACATCGGCTACGCGGGCCTCGCGATCGGCCTGCTCGTCGCGGCCGCGCAGACCGCGGGGTTCGAGCTGCGCGCGGTGGTGCCGGTGCACCTGATCGCATTGGCGGGCTTCTCGGTGCTGATCATCGGCATGATCACCCGCACCGCCCTCGGCCACCTGGGACGCGCGCTCGAACTGGACCGCAGCATGCTCGTCAGCTACTGGTTCGTGCTCGGCGCGGTCGCGCTGCGTCTCATCTCGCTGTGGCCATCGGAATTCAGCGTGCTCGCCCTGCGCGCGTCGGCGCTGGCCTGGATCGCCGGGTTCGCGCTGTATCTGTGGCGGTTCGCGCCATGGCTGGTCCGTCCGCGCGCGGACGCCGCGTTGCCGCTGGCGAGGCGCGCATGACCTTCGTCGTCACCGAGTCGTGCATCAAGTGCAAGTACACCGACTGTGTCGATGTCTGCCCCGTGGATGCGTTCCGCGAGGGCAAGAACATGCTGGTGATCGACCCCGAGGAGTGCATCGACTGCGCGTTGTGCGTGCCGGAATGCCCGGTCGAGGCGATCTACGCCGAGGACGACGTGCCCGCGGATCAGACAGACTTCATCGCCACCAACGCGGAACTGGCCAGACGGTGGCCGACGATCCGGCGCAAGAAGGACGCACCCGCCGATGCCGACCAGTGGGCCAAGGTCGAGTTCAAGCGCAGCCTGCTGGACCGCCGCGCGGCCGGCGAGGACGCGACGCCCGAACAGCCCGCCGCCGCGCCGCACGTCGAGAGCGAGACCTGATGTCGCGCACCGCGCTGCCGCTGGAATGACGATCGAGCGCGGACGCATCGAGTTCCTGCTGCGGCGGGACGGGCGCGCATCCACGATCGACTGGGTGCGGCGCACGCTGCAGATCTACCGCGGCGCGCTGCTCGCCCGCGATGGTTACGCGCGCGAATTTCGAAGCACGCTGATCCAGTCCTGCATCGATTTCAGGCGCTGGCTGCGCAGCCAGGACGCGTACGGCTGAAGCGCTGCAGTCGCCGCCTGCTGGTCACGGCCGATCGAGTTCCGGGTAGTGCCGGAAGATTCCCTGTTCGTTGAAAGGCAGACGGCGCTCGGATGCGAGATATGCCGCCAGCCGCGGCCGCTCAGCCGTGCGCAACGCGAGCGAACCCAGCCGGCGGTAACCGGGCTGAAGCTTCTTCATCGTGCGCGGAAACGCGTAGCGCAGCCCGGACAGCAGATGAAACAGCGACAGGTCCGCATAGCTCGCGTCGCGGCCCGTCAGCCAGCCTCCGCGCGGGCTCCGCGCGAGCAGCGTTTCGAAGTAGCCGAGAAACTTCGGTATCCGCTCGCGCGTGAAATGCCGTGCCGCCTTCAGCGCCTCCGGCTTCTGGTCTTCGTAGTACAGGCCGGCGGCGATCGGGTGGTGCACGTTGTGCGCTTCGTCGACGCAGTCTGCGATCGTCAGCTGCACCTGGTGCACCCACAGCCGGCCGGCCTCGTCCGCCGGCGCGAGCCGAAGCCCCGGACCGAGGAAGAGCAGGATGTTCGCGGTTTGCCCGACCACCTGCCTTCCCGCCCGCAGGAACGGCGGCGCGAACGGCAGGCGCGCGACGCTCGCGTCCTTCAGCAGCCGCAGCATCGCCGCCATCCCCATGCCCCTGCGCCGGGAGCGCGCGACGTCGACGTAGTCGGCGCCGGCATCCTCGAGTGCCAGCCGCACGAATTCGCCGCGACCCGGGATCGACGGCCAGTAATACAGTTCGTACCTCATCGGGCTCTCCACATTCAGGCGACAATCAGCGCATGGCGATCCACGTCGAGTGCTACGCCGGCTATCGCGGCGAACAGGAACCGCTTGCCTTCTGGCTGGGCGAGCGCCGGCTGACCGTGCGCGACATCGTAGACCGATGGTTCGCGCCGACACAACGCTGGTTCAAGGTCGACGCCGACGACGGCAATCTTTACGTGCTGCGCTACGACGAGACGAGCGGCGAATGGGATGTCGCGGCGTTCACGCGTGGCGCGAGCTGACGTCGCGGCGCGCCGACGCGGAGCGCGCGCCCCGGATCACCGCCGCGACCGTGCTCGCGATGAATGCGAGCAGCGCGACCGCACCGAGCAACCCGCCGACACGCGTCCAGTCGAAGCGGCCGGCCGCGTCTCCGACGAGCCGGATCGCGAGCGATGCGTGCAGCAGCGCGAGCGGCAGATAGAACGTCGCGTGATACGGCACGTCGACGCGCAGCACCGCGGGAAAGATGATCGGCGCGTGCCCGAACACCATCGAGAACACGAAGCCGAGCGCGAGCGCGTGCAGCGCGGCGTCGTATGACGCCGAACCCGGCGCCAGCCCGCCCGCGGCGAGGATGATCGCCGCGCCGAGCGCGAGCCAGACATAGCCGGACAGCAGGCACACGGCGATGAAGCGCGTCAACCCCGATTTGCGCACGGTGCGCCGCGCGATGTCCTGCTTCAGCAGCCAGAACGCGAGCCCGAGCAGGCCGGCCGCGAACACCGGCGCGCCCCAGGTGAACTGCACACCGAACAGGCCGGTGCCGATCACCGCGAGCAGCAGCGCGAAGACGCTGCGCGCAACCTGCGACGGCGGCAGGAAGCGCGACAACTCCAGCCGCTCGCCGGCGATCGTCAGGACCAGGAACGCGAGCCACCATGCGACGACCTGATGCGTCGCCTGGCCTGTCGCCCACAGCGCGCTGCCGACGCTCCAGCACGCCGCGCCCAGCGCGATCGTCAGCGTGAACAGCGCGCGCTGCCGGCGCAGGATGTCGAGCGAGGCCGCGAGCAGCACCAGGCTGGCGGCAAGGTAAAACCAGCCCGCGGTCGCCGCCGTGCCGTGCACCGCGAACGCGGTCCCGATCCCCGCCATGAGCGGGCCCGCGTAGCTCCATAGGCGGCCGATCGCGACCGCGCGCTCGAGCGCGATCACGACGCCGAAGAAGCCGCAGATCATCAGCGGTCCATGCAGCGCAGCCGCGGACGCGGCGACTTCGGGCATGGTCCAGCCGAGGCGAGCCAGCCCGGCGCCGATGCCGACGAACAGCCCGATGAAACCGAGGATCAGCAGCGGCACGCGCGCCAGCGGCGGCAGGCCGCCGCGCGCCGGGACGGGCTCGGTCACGGCGCCCAGCCGAAGTGGTCTTTGGCGAACCCGCTCATCTTGTCCGGCGTCCACGGCGGATCCCATACCAGCCTGACATCGATCTCGGTGTCGGAGGGCACGATCGCGCGGATCGCGTCGCGCGCCTGATCCATGATCATGTCCGCCATCGGGCATGCGGCCGTCGTCATCGTCACGTCGACCTGCACCGAGTTCTCGCCGACCTCGATCCCGTAGACGAGGCCGAGGTCGACGATGTTCATGCCCGCCTCCGGGTCGTCGACCTGGCGCAGCGCCTCGCGCACGGAATCGTCGTCGGGCATCGAAGCCATTGCCTTCAGTCGAGCCGGCGCACGAACGGCAGGCGCTGCGACGGCGCGAAGCCGCAGTGATAGAAGAAGCCGAGCAGGTCGAACGCGCGATGCGCGACGATCGTTTCCACCCGCTCGACGCGCAGCGCGCCGAGATTCGCGAACAGCTGCGACATCAGCGCATGGCCGATGCCGCGGTGCGCGTATTCCGGGTCGATGCCGAGCGTGTCGATCACCGCGACCGGCTCGGTGCGGCCGAAGTCGCCCAGGTCCGCACGCGCCATCAGGTAGCCGACGATCACGCCGTCGCAGCGCGCGGTGAGCGACACGCGGATCGCCGAATCCTGCATCGCCTCGCCGAGACGGGCGGCGATGTAGGCGCTGCGGTCGCGGCCGATGATGTTGCGGTCGATGCGTGCGATCTCGTTCAGGTCGGCGGTCGTCATCGAGCGCACGTCGGCGGTGTCGCGCGCCAGCCGCTCGTAATCGTTGGCGGCGCGCGCGCCGAAATCGATCTCGTGTCCCGGCCCTTCGCCCTCGGGCAGCGTGATCGCGTCGTCCCGCTCGGGGCGATACGCGCCGCCGTCGACCGGACAGTCGATGATCTGCTGCGGCGCGAGTTCGAAGCCCATCGCGTCGAGCCAGTGCAGCATCGCGCTGTCGCGCCACATCACCGCGGTGCGGATGTCGTGGATGCCGTGGCGGTGCGCCCACTGCGCGAGCGCGTCGAACAGCTGGCGGCCCACCCCGTGTCCGCGCGCGTCGGCGCGCACGCCGACCAGTTCGAGCCGCAGACCAGGCTGGGTGCGGCCGAACTCTCCCTCGAGCACGCGTGCGAGTATGTAACCGGCAAGGCCCGCGCCATCGGCGGCGGCAAACTGCGCGTGCAGTTTCGGCTCGCGCAGCGCCGCAGCGAGGCGGCGCTCGATGTACGCGCGGCGCGAACGGCCCTCGAGCGCGGCGTCGACCGCGACAACGGCGCCCAGGTCATCGCGCGTCAGCGGGCGGATGGTGGCGGCTGCAGTGGCAACAGCGGTCATGCGGTTCTCCCGATCGGTATCAGCTCGACGCGTAGGTGAAGGCCAGTTCGCGGTCGACTTCCTCGTCCAGCACGTCTTCGAGTGCAGGCAGCAACGCGACCGTTTCCTTGTCGATGTGCGCGCGCAGGCGTTCGACCAACTCGAGCGCGCCGCGCCGGAACGCCGACCAGCCGTTATCGTCGAGCGAATCGGCGGCACGCGCAAGCGGCAGCATTTCGTCGGCAACGCGGCGCGCCGCTTCGTGCTCTTCGAGCAGCAGAGAAACCAGGTCGCCCGCACCGGCGTCGGTCAGGCGCGGAAACAGATCGCGTTCCTCGAAGCCGAAGTGGCGCGCGAGTTCGATCTCGATCTGGCGCCCGAACATGCGCGCCAGCGCGGCGTCGCGGCTGCCGGCGCGGCTGAAGGCCTGCTCGACCTTGTCCAGCAGGCCGAGCGTGGCGCGGTGATCGTCGTCGAGGGCGCGGTTGACCTGGCGCGCGAAGTTCATCGTCGGCTTCCTTCAACAGTATTACGGTACCAGATTACCGAATAGCGCGCGGGCGCCTCGTTGATGCACCTCAAGATTT
>JBAIYN010000048.1:0-6639 GCA_037915775.1 Burkholderiales bacterium
GCTTCGGCTGGGTCGGCATCGCCTATGCGGGCACCGCCTCGGTGGCGGCCCTGCTGTTCCTGACCTTCGAGCAGTTCGGCATTGGCGTGCTGCTGGCGGCCGCGCCGATCATCGCGATGCTGCTGACTACGCTGCACTACTACTTCCGCCAGCAGGAGACCGACGAGGCCAGCCGCCGGACCCGGGTGGAGGCCGCCGAGCGCGAAGCCGCACAGGCCGCCCGCCACGCGAACGAGTTGCAGGAAAGCGAGCAGCGCTTCCACAGCGCCTTCACGCATGCCTCCATCGGCATGGGGCTGGTGTCGGTCGGCGGCGAAGTCCTGCAGTTCAACGACGCGCTGAGCGAGTTGCTCGGCTACGACAACGGCCAGATCAACCGGCGGCAGCTGCGTGATTTCGTCATCGCCGACGACGCGCACCTGCTCGACGACGGGCTGGCAAGCGTGGTGGCGGGCCGTGCCGACAACGCGTCGGTCGAGCTGCGCTGCCGGCACCGCAACGGAAGCGAAGTCTGGGTGTCGCTGCACTGCGCGCTGTTTTCCGACTCGAAATCGAGCGCGCCGTGCCTGATCGTTCAGGCGCAGGACATCACGGCGCGCCGCACCGCCGAAACCCGCCTGCACCATATCGCCTACCACGACGGACTGACCAATCTGCCCAACCGCAGCCGCTTCAACGAAAGTCTGCTGCAGGCGATCGAACGCAGCCACGCCGGCACCGGGCATCAGTTCGCCGTGATGTTCCTCGATTTCGACCGCTTCAAGATCATCAATGACAGCCTGGGGCATCGCGCCGGCGACGAATTCCTGATCCAGGTCGCGCGGCGCATTCAGGAACAGGTGCGCAGGGAAGACGTGGTGGCGCGGCTCGGCGGCGACGAATTCGCGATCCTGATGAACGACATCGACGACGAGCAGCAGGCGATCACGCTGGCCGAACGGCTGCAGATCGCGCTGCGGCTGCCCTTCCTGATCGGCGGATCCGAGATCTCGACCAGCGCAAGCATCGGCATCACATTCAGCGGCTTCGGCTACCGTAGCCCCGACGACGTGCTGCGGGACGCCGACATCGCGATGTACAAGGCGAAGTCGCAGGGCAAGGCGCGGCACGCGGTCTTCGATGCCAGCCTGCACGCGCAGGTGACCGAGCAGCTGCACCTCGAAAACGACCTGCGCCGGGCGATCGATAGCGACCAGCTGAAGCTGGTCTATCAGCCGATCTTCCGCCTCGCCGATGGCAAGCTGACCGGCTGCGAGGCGCTCGTCCGCTGGGAACATCCGGTGCGCGGCACGATCGCCCCGAAGACCTTCATCCCGATCGCCGAGGAATCGGGGCTGATCAGCCGGATCAGCGGATGGGCGCTGGAGCGCGCCTGCGGACAGCTGCAGCAGTGGCATCGCAAGCCCGCCCTGGCCAACCTCGTGCTGAACGTGAACATTTCCGGCTACGACCTGTGCCAGAAGGCATTTGCCGAACGGGTCACGCGCACCTTGCTCCAATGCGGCGTGGCGCCGCAGCAACTGACGCTGGAGATCACCGAGAGCGTGCTGATGGATCGCCTGGAGAGCGCGCGCGAGTCGATGGCGCACCTGCGCCGGCTCGGCGTGGCGCTTTCGGTCGACGATTTCGGCACCGGTTACTCGTCGCTCAGCTACCTGTCGAGCCTGCCGATCAACAGCCTGAAGATCGATGCATCGTTCGTGCAGAAACTGGGAGCAAACGCCGACGACGCCGAGGTCGTGCGCGCGATCGTGATGCTCGGCCACTCGCTGAAGAAATCGGTGATCGCCGAGGGCATCGAAACGCCCGCCCAGTTGCAGCGCTTGCGCGAACTGGGCTGCGAATTCGGCCAGGGCTTCTACCTGTCGGAGCCGTTGCGCGCCGATCAGCTCGAATTCGCATCCGCCGCGAAGCTTGCGCTGCCTGCCGCCCCCGTCAGCGCGGCCGAAGCCAAGGTCATCCCGCTTTTTGCATAGCGCGCCGCGCGCGTCGGCGTCACTGCGTCGTGCGGCGCGGCAGATCGGCGACGATCCGGATTCAGGCGCGGGCGGCGATCTGCTGCGCCCGGTCGGCCGCTACCATTGCTTGAGCCTGGCGCGCAGGCGCGCGACGGCCTGGCTGTGCAGCTGGCACACGCGCGACTCGGTCACTCCGAGCACGGCGCCGATTTCCTTCAGGTTCATGTCCTGGTCGTAGTACAGGCTCATCAGTAGCTTTTCGCGCTCCGGCAGCTCCTCGATCGCCTGCACCAGTGCCGTGCGAAAACGCTTGTCGCGCAGGATCGTGGAGGGATCGCTGCCCTCGTCCGCGATGTGGCGCTCCAGATAGTCCTCGTCGTCGCCGTCGTGGCCGAGGTCCTCGAAATAGAGGAGCTGCGCGCCGCGCGCGTCGTTCAGCATCTCCTGATACTCGCCGACCGGGATGCCGAGTTCGCGCGCGATCTCGGCCTCGCTCGGCGCACGCTTCAGGCGCCCCTGCAGCCGATGCACCGCATTCTCGATGTCGCGCTGGCTCTTGCGCGCCGAGCGCGGCAGCCAGTCGCCCGCGCGCAACTCGTCGAGCATCGCGCCGCGGATCCGGCTCGCCGCATAGGCCTCGAACGCCACGCCCTGCGACTCCTCGTAGCGTCCGACCGCATCCATCAGGCCCATCATGCCGGCCTGGATCATGTCGTCGAGCTCGACGTTGGCGGGAAGCTTGGAAATCAACTGATGCGCCAGGCGCCGCACCAAGGGAGCGTACTGCCGGACCCAGCCCTGCCGGTCCAGCGTGCCGCGTGCGCTGTAGACGAACGCGTCGTTCTTCAAGTCGCACTCTCCGTTTCCATCTTCAACGTCGCCAGTTCCCACGTGTCGGCGGTGCGCACCACGCGCGCCAGATCGCGCGCCACCAGCGCCGCGCCGCCGTAGCTGACGGCCGCCGTCGACCACAGGGCGGCCGACGCCGACATCCGCTGTGACAGGGTAAAGGCGGCGGCCTCCTCGATACCGAGAAAAAGAAGGCGGAATTCGAGGTTGTCTGCCAGTTCGTTCGCGTTGCGGATCTCGCCCAGCGCAGCCGCGACGTCCTCGCGCGTGGGCTGCACCGGCACCAGCACGTCGCCGCCCGGCATCAGCGGAGCGAATGCCGCCGGAATCATCAGCAGCACGAGATCGAATCCGCGCCGCAGCGCCAGGCATTCACCCACAACGCGGGCGAGCGATACGCGCGAGCGCACCGTCTGCTCGAACGCGCGCGCGGCGGGCAGCACGGTGAGACCCGGCGCGGCATCGAGCATCACCGCCTCCAGGCTGCATTCACCGCGCTGTGCGTGCAGCAGGTCGTAACGCGCCCGCAGGCCGATGGCCGCGGCGACCTGAACCCGCGCCGCATCGACCACCAGTGTGCGGCTGCCGTGACGCGCGAAACCCTCGGCGAGCTTGGTCAGCCATGCCGCGCGCGAACCGCAGCGCACCTCCGGGATCAGCACCGGGAGCACGCGCACGCCGCGCTGCGCGAACATGCGCCGCAGACCGGCGGCCTGGTCGGGAACATTCGCCGAGGCGAACTGCATGACGGTTTCCATGCGCCGCCTCACGCGGGCACGAGCGTCTGCGCGGCGGGCTGCGTGGTCGCCATCAGCGCGGCCTCGTCGTCGGTGAGCGCGAACGGGTTGTCGCCGGGTTGCAGCGCCAGCGCCGCAAGCTGGGCGCCCTGCGCGGCCATCCAGTCCTCCGGCACGCGCTGCCCGTGGGTCGCTCCCATCAGCACGAGCCGGTTGCGCAACACGGCGTCGAGCGCGCCGCCGATGCGCACCGCCTCGTCGAGCTTGGTCAGGATCGCGGCGCCGGCGTCGCGTGCTCGCCAGGCGCGCGCGACCGCGTCGACCGTCTCCGCGTGCGAGGCCGCATTCAGCAGCAGCACGCGCTGCACCGGTCGCCGCGGCGTGCCGGCCTGCTCCAGCATCACCAGCATTTCTGCGAGGCGTTGGTCGCGCTGCGACACGCCGCAGGTGTCGATCAGCACGAGGCGTTTGTGCTGCATCGAGGCGACCACTTCGGCCAGTGTGACGGCGTCCTGCGCCAGATGAACCGGCGCGCCGAGGATGCGGCCGTAGGCGCGCAACTGCTCGTGTGCGCCGACCCGATAGGCGTCCAGCGTGATCAGTCCGAGTTGCGTCGCGCCGTACTTCACCGCGAAGCGGGCCGCGAGCTTGGCCACGGTGGTCGTCTTGCCGACTCCGGTCGGGCCGACCAGGGCGAACACGCCGCCGCGCTCGATGATGCCATCGGCCTCCGTCGCACAGTGAATGTTCAGGGCCAGCACGTCCTGCAGCCACTGGTCGCAGTTGACGAGCGTGGTGTCGGCCTCGAGGTGCTGCGTGACGTGACGCGCGACTTCGGTCGAGAAACCGGCCGACAGCAGCCGGCTCATCACGCGCACCTGCACCGGATTGCGCTTCTGCAGATCCGCGGCCGACGTCACCGCGGACACCGTCGCCATCTGTTCGAGCAGCAGCGCGCGCATGCCTTGCAGTTCCTCCAGCAATCGCACATCGGTCTGGACCGTTGCCTGCGCCGCGTTCGCCACCGGCACCGGTTCCGGGCGTTGGCGGAAGACGGCTGGCGCGGCGACGGGCGCGGCCGCTTCGGACCGGTGGGTCGGCACGGGAGCGGTCGGTTCGACCCGCTGGGTCGGCGCGGGCGCGGGAGTCGTGTCGGCAACCGCGGGGGCTGCTTCCAGCGCCACCTGCCGGTACATCTCGGTGCCGGCCGGGCGGCGGATCGTCATTTCTGCCGGCGCCGCATCGCGCGCCGTGCTCGCCGGCCATGCCTGTCCTTGCCGCCGCAGATAGTCGCTGAACGACTCGATCTTCGGCGCCGAGTCGGCCGGACCTGCAGCGACCGGGCGCGCCGTCGCGTCACGGTTGCCGCGTCGGGTCGGCCGCGCTTCCTCGACCAGCGCGTCCATCGCCTCGGGCGCCGCAGCCAGGATTTCGACCCGGCCGCCGGTGAGCCCGCGGTTGGAAATGATCAACGCATCGTCGCCGAGCTCGCGCTTGACCTGTGCCAGCGCGTCGCGTGCGCTTGCGGCCGTGAATCGTTTGATGCTCATCGCGGTTCCTTGTCTGCAGTAGCTTCTTCAGTCATGCGCCACCGAGCACGCTGCTGACGCGGATCGTGCTGGTCTCGGGGATTTCGGCGTGGCCGATCACGCGCAGCCGCGGCGCGGCGCGCTTGAGCAGGCGTGCCAGCGGCACACGCAGCCGATCGGGTACGAGCAACGACGGCGCCAGACCCAGATCCTCCTGGCGCTGGGCGGCAGCGGCCGCGCCGCGCTGGATCAGGTCGACCAGTCCCGGCTCGATCGCGGCATCGGCCGCTCCGCTGCCGACGGACTGCACCAGCACCTTCTCCAGTTCCGGATCGAGCGCGATGACCGCCAGTTCGCGCGTGGTGCCGAACACCGTCTGCGCGATCGACGCCCGCAGCGCGCTGCGCACCTGCGACGTCAGTTCGGCCGGGTCGGTGGTGCGGCTGGCCGCGTCGGCGAGCGTCTCGATGATCGTGCGCAGATCGCGGATGTGCACGCCTTCGTCGAGCAGGCTGGCAAGCACGCGCTGCAGCGTGGCGAGCGGAATCAGCTTCGGCACCACGTCGTCGATCAGCTTCGGCGCGATCTTGCCGATATGGTCGATCAGCGCCTGCGTCTCCTGCCGGCCGAGCAGCTGCCCCGCGTTGGACAGCAGCAGGTGGTTGATGTGGGTGGCGATCACGGTGGCGCAGTCGACCACGGTGTAGCCGAGCACCTGCGCCGCATCGCGCGTTCCGGCCTCGATCCAGACCGAGGGCAGGCCGAACGCCGGATCCTTGGTTGGCGTTCCCGGCACCGTCTGCGTGATGCCGCCGGGATTGATCGCCAGCAGCATGCCGGTGAATCCCTCGCCTTCGCCGATCACCACGCCCTTCAGCAGCACGCGGTACGCGCTCGGCTTCAGTTCGAGGTTGTCGCGGATGTGCACCGGCGGCGGCAGGAAGCCGATCTCCTGCGCGAATTTCTTGCGCAGCGCCTTGATCCGCTTCAGCAGCTCGCCGTCCTGCGATTTGTCGACCAGCGGGATCAGCCGATAACCGACCTCGAGCCCGAGCACGTCGACCGGGACCACGTCGTCCCAGCTCGCCTCGTTCGGCGGCAGTACCTCCGCCAGCGGCGCCTGGGCGGTCGCCTGCTGCTGGGCGCGGCGCGCCCGCTGCGCGAGCCACCAAGCCGCGTAACCCGTCATCACCGCGAACAGCAGGAACACGAACCACGGCATGCCCGGGATCACGCCGAGCACGCCCAGGATCGCGCTCGTGATGCCGAGCACGCGCGGCGCCTTGAAGAGCTGCCCCGCCATCTGCGCGCCGAGGTCCTGGTCCTCCTTGCCGACGCGCGAAACGATCAGGCCGGCGGCAATCGAGATCACCAGCCCCGGGATCATCGCCACCAGCCCGTCGCCGATCGACAGCAGCACGTAGTTGTTGGCGGCATCCGCCATGCCCATGCCATGCCAGATGGTGCCGATCGCCACCCCGCCGATCAGGTTGATGAAGAGGATCAGGATGCCGGCGACCGCATCGCCGCGCACGTACTTGCTCGCGCCGTCCATCGCGCCGTAGA
>JBAIYN010000357.1:0-2789 GCA_037915775.1 Burkholderiales bacterium
CGCCGAAAGGAAGCGACCCGTGCCAAAGTAGATCATCACGCCGCTCTGACCCGATGGCGCCGCGCCGAGTTCGATCAAACCGGTGATCGGCTGCACGCCGCCGCACTTGTTGCGCGCGGTGAACAGCGGCGCGGGCGTACTACCGCTCTTGACCGCCACGCCCCAGTTCGCCGGATTCGAGCTGCTGACATCGAACTTCCACAACTGGCCGAGCATGTCGGCGACGTAGATCGCCTCGGTGGTCCGATTGCCATCGGAGTCGTACAGCGATGGGCGTCCGAGGCCGCCGGCGGTCGCGCACGCCGCAGGACTGTTGGCGCTACCGAGGTTGCCTGCGGTCGTGGAGATCCTCCTTATGTTCCCGTCGGCAAGTCGCACCAGGTAAAGCACACCGCAGTTGTTCGGGCTCAGGTAGCCGTTGCCGAAGATCGCGTAATAGTTGCCGTCGTTCAGTCGCCCAATGACCGGCTGACCGACCGTGTAGCCCAGATCGTTGTCGTACTGCCCGGCGAGATCCCACAGCACGTTGGTTGGACCGAAACTGTCCGGATTGGTGACGTCCAGCGCATACACGCCCCGCCCGCCGGCGCCGGTCGTGCCCACCAGCACGGTTCGCCAGTCGGTGCTCGAAAGATTGGTGAATGTGCAATTCGACGCCGGAACCTTCAGGCACGCATCGCCAACCCAAGGCGAACCATCGACAAAGAAGCGGTGATTGCCGTTATAGGACGGATCGGACAGCAGAACGAGCGACGAGCGCGAATCCGTCGCTGAAACCGGGTCGAGCAGCAGGGTACGCGGAACGTAGGCGAACTTCTCCACGCCGCCGCCGCTGGATCCCGCATCCGCCCGGAAGCCGTGCAGCATGCCATCGTTGGCGCCGACGTAGATCATCTGCGTGCGCCCTTGCTTGGCAGCGACGAACAGGTTGTATGAATTCGTGTAGGTGTTTGTCGCGTCGTAATTGTCGGGCGACAGGTCCTGGTAGCCGAAGTTCTCGCCGCCGGCGAACACGATGTCCGAATCGACGATGTCGCCGAGCACCTTGCTGCGGTTACGGAACGATCCGCCATTCTGGATTTCGCCCGTCTGGTCGCCGCGCAGGTAGTTGGCGATCGCCTGCGTGCCGAGGAACGACTGAAGCGCAGCGGTGCTCCAGTCGAAACTGACGCCACCACCGACCGCGGACGTCGAGGTGGCGATATTGCGGCTGCCAGCCGCAGGCATCAGGCTCGCCGCATCCCAGTCCTGATTCTGGACCGCGCCGCTCGTATCGACCGGCAGGCGCAGCAAGCGGCCGGTCCAGTCGTCGATGCGGAACTGCGCCTGGTAAAGCGCCGAATCCGTCGACAGCCGCGTCGAGTTCGTCGCCAGCGACGCGCCCACGGAGGGATTGTTGGCCCCGTTGATCGGTGCCGCACGGCTCAGCGAGTTGGTCAGCGCATCCACCAGTTGATCCGGCGTGTCAGCACCGAAGTAGGCGCCGCGACTGTTGACCGCCACATGCCAGAGGTCGTAGAGGTTGCCGGCGTTTCCCACACCTGTCGCTGGCCAACCCCCAGCCGGAGGCAACGTCGAGGTACTGACCGAGTTCTTCAGGCCGACGCCGACCACGTAATTGACCATGTGCTGCCAGATCGCGGGGTCGTTCTTCGGATTCAGTTCCTGCGTGTTGCCGCTGCCGGTCCGATCGCCGAAGTACGGCAACAGGTTGTCCGTCAAGCTCGAACGAAGATCGGTCAGCCAGTAGTACATCGCAATGTCGGCGAGCGAGTTCGCATTGCTGTCGCTCCATGGCGACGTCCCACTCGAAATCGTCCGCGCCGTGGTGCTATACAGGGTTGGATCCGGCCACGCCATGCTGCCGCCGTCGACGTTGCCGCCGTTGCCGCAGGACCCGGACCCGCAGAAGTTGCCTGAGTTGCCGTTCGATACGTTGCTGCTGTCGGTCCATGGGCTGCCCGCCACCATGATGTGGAAATTGGGCCGACAAGAGAGCTCCGGATTCGTCGCGATGTTATTCAACTGCTGCGGGTACTTCAGATAAGGATTGTTCGTCAACGCGCTGCTCGAGTAGTACTGTCCCGCGCGCCACAGTGCCGACCGCAGCGGCGTAGCCGGCGACGTGTTCGACGGCGCCGGCCGCAGACCGCGCAGCCACCGCCTCAGGTCGGTCCAGCGCGAACTGGTGAATTCGTCGATCAGATTCGAAATGCCAATGACGGCGTTTGAATTGACGTCGTAGCCGCTGCAGGTATTGCCGGTGGCAAACGTGTTGCACGCGGTCAGTCCTTGCCAAGCCACGCGGGTGCCGCTCAGCGACGGATCGCCCATCACGCGCCACGCCGCGCTGATCATCGACAGATGGCGCGTGCGGTAGTACGAGTACCAGTTGGCGAAGTTCTGGCGCTCGTCCGTGCCACCCGGTCCTGAGGACGAACTGACGATCACCAGCGTGTAGCAGTTGTCGTCGGTGATACTGCCGCTGCAGCCGGCGTTACCCGAGTTGTAGTTGTAGTAGTAGGCCTTGCCGCCGGAGGATGCATTCTTCGCCCCGATCGCGGTGACGTCGCTGCTGTAGTGATCCGCGAAAGTTTGCGTCGTACCTGACGCGTCATAGGAAAGCGTCGGCTGATAGGCGCCGCTCAGGTCGACCGTCCAACCGTTGCCATTGCCCACATAAAAGCCGTCGATCAACGCACCGGAAAACGATGTTGTTGTGTTCAGCGCGCCCGTCGGTACCGGGTAGGTCTTGGTCGGATCGTAGTAAATGGGATTGAACGCACTCG
>JBAIYN010000329.1:0-4933 GCA_037915775.1 Burkholderiales bacterium
CCCGCGTTCCCCTGCAGCGCGGCGATCGTGATGCGATCGGTCGTTTCGATGATCGCTCGGCACACGTCGTCGATCGCGTTGATGTTGCGCCACGATTCGTCGGCCGGGCTCGGCGCCGCCTCGATCAGGTTCAGGTGGATGCCGTTGCTGAAGAAGTCCGGTCCGCCGGCGAGAACCAGCGCGCGCGTCGGGCGCGCAAGCGCGCGGTCATAGGCGGCGAGCAGTTGCTCGCACTGCGTGGTGCTCATCGCGCCGTTGTAGAAGTCGAAATGCAGCACGCCGACATCGCCGTGCTCCTCGTAGCGGATCTCGTCGAGATCGGGGCAATCCACCTGCGGCAGGCGGCCGAACGGTTCGGGAAATGCGAGCGCGACCGGCAGCTTGAAGGCGCCGCCGCTGTCGGCGCGCCGGCAATGCCCGATCCAAACCGCGCCGTCGTTCGTCGCGCGCAGCACGCCGTCGCCGCAGCGCGCAGTCACTGCGCCGGGCGCAGCCTTCGGCGCGCTTTCGATGCGCCGCGCATCGAACAGATGACAAGGGACGCCGAACAGTTCGTCGAGCACGCCCGGGGCGCCGTCGGCCGCGCGCAGCTTGCGCAGCGCGGTGTCGGTGCCGTCGCGCGCCCAGTCGATGCGCCGCGCCTCCTGCTTCATCAGCGGACGCGCTACGCCGTTGATCCGCCGCGGCACGTACGCACCCGACTCCAGCCGCGCGATCGCGACGAGCAGCGCTTCCACGGCGGCGTCGGTGACCTCGTTGCGATACAGGCTCGATTTGCTCGCCGCGCGCATCGGGAACTGTGCACTCGCCCACACCGGGCCGGCATCCATCTCGGCTTCGGCCTGCAGAACGGTGACGCCCCACTCGCGCGCGTCATTGATGATCGCCCAGTCGAGCGCGCTTGGCCCGCGGTCGCCCGCGATGCCCGGATGCACGACGAAGCACACATGCCTGCGCCACACGCTGTCCGGGATGGCCCGCTTCATGAACGGCGCGACGACGAGATCGGGGCCGAACAGGGCGACCGCCTCCTCCGTCACGCTGTCGGCAATGTCGAACTCGATGCTGACCTCGTGCCCGCGCGCAGTCAGTTCGACGAACAGCCGCTGCGTCAGGCTGTTGAAGCTGCGGGTCAGGAACAGGATGCGCATGGTCAGGTGGATCGCCTGCGCGCGACCAGCAGCGGTGCAATCGCCATCACCAGCAGCCCGAACAGCATCCAGCGGCCCGCGCGCGGATTGAAGTCGCCGGCGATATAGGAGATCGAATAGCCGATCACGAAATGCCCGAACACGAACTCGAAGCCGACGGTCAGCAGCGCCCACAACGCGCCGATCCCGAGCAGTTGCCAGCGCGCTGCGCAGTCGCGCCAGTGCCGGGTGAGCCACGCGATGCCGATCACGAGCAGCGAGCCGATGACCACGCCGATCTGGCCCGCGCGCTGCGTGCCGACGACGGGCACCAGAAATATCGTACGCAGCGCCCCGTGCGCGACCTCCACGCCGATCATCAGCAGCCACGTCAGCAGCGCGCGTGCGAGCAAGCGGGTTCCGGGCGGCGGTTCAGCAGATGCGCGGCAACTGATCGCCGGTCAGCCAGTCGACGATGCGCCGGCCGCCGAAGCGGGTCCGCATCTGCACGAAATGGTTGCGATCCTCGATGACCTCGCCGATCAGCGCGCAGTCGGCGCCGAGCGGATGCGCTCGCATCGCCGCCAGCACGCGCTCGGCGGCATCCGCCGCAACGATCGCGACGAGCTTGCCCTCGTTGGCCACGTAAAGCGGATCGAGGCCTAGGAACTCGCATGCGGCCTCGACCTGCGGCCGCACCGGGATCGCGGTCTCGTCGAGCATCATGCCGACGCCGGACTGCGTGGCGATCTCGTTCAGCGTGGTGGCCAGGCCGCCGCGCGTGGGATCGCGCAGCGCGCGTATGCCCCGGTTCGGGTCCTCCTCGATCATCGCCGCGATCAGCGTGTGCAGCGCCGCACTGTCTGACTCGATCTCCGTCGCGAACGCCAGCGATTCGCGCCGCGACATGATCGCCATGCCGTGATCGCCGATGAAACCGGACAGCAGCACCTTGTCCCCCGGCCGTGCGCGGTCGCCCGACAGGTCCACTGCCTCGGGCACGACCCCGACGCCGGTCGTGGTGATGAAGACGCCGTCGCCCTTTCCCTGCTCGACCACCTTGGTGTCGCCCGTGACGACCGGCACGCCGGCGGCGCGTGACGCCGCGGCCATCGAATCGACGATGCGCTTCAGATCGGCGAGCGGGAACCCCTCTTCGAGGATGAAGCTCGCCGCGAGATAGATCGGCCGTGCGCCCATCACCGCGACGTCGTTGATGGTGCCATGCACGGCGAGTGCACCGATGTCTCCGCCGGGGAAGAACAGCGGCGACACCACGTGGCTGTCGGTGGCCATCACCACCCTGCCGCGCGGCAGCTGAAAGCGGGCTCCGTCGTTGCCCGCGGCGAGGTACTCGTTATCGAACGCCGCCGCGAACACCTGCTCGATCAGCTGTGCCATCGCGCGACCGCCGCTGCCGTGCGTGAGATCGACGCGGCCGTGCCTGAAGTCCAGCGGCCGCGCGTAGCCGGGCTTGACGATCCTGGTTGCCTGCGTGTCGCTCATAACGGCATGTTCACCACAGGGGACACAGAGAGCACAGAGAGCCGCATTGACTTTCCTCTGTGCTCTCTGTGGTTCAAATTCACACAACTTCCATCGCCGAGACGTCCTTGAAGCGGCCATACGTGTAGTGGGCCGCGCATGCGCCTTCGGAGCTCACCATGCACGAGCCGACGGGGCTTTCCGGCGTGCAGACGGTACCGAAGATCCTGCAGTCGCGCGGATGCTTGACGCCGCGCAGGATTGCGCCGCATTCGCACGCCTTGTTGTCCGCGACCCTCTTCGTCTCGAGCGCGAACTTGCGCTCGGCGTCGAAGGCGGCGAACTCGCTGCGGATGGCGAGCGCCGAGTACGGTACCTCCCCCAGGCCGCGCCATTCGAAGCTGCGGCGCAGCTCGAATACGTCGCCCACCAGCTGCTGCGCCTTGAGATTTCCGTCGCGCGTGACCGCGCGCGTGAATTCGTTCTCGACCTGCGCGCGGCCGTCGTTGACCTGCCGCACCAGCATCAGGATCGCCTGCATCACGTCGAGCGGCTCGAAGCCGGCGATCACGACCGGCTTGCGGTATTCCTCGGCAAAGTGCTCGTACGGCGCGGCTCCGATCACCGTGCTGACGTGCGCCGGGCCGATGAAGCCGTCGATCGGCACCGTGCCGAGTTGCCGCACCTCGGGCGATTCGAGGATGTGCGTGATCGCCGCCGGCGTCAGCACGTGATTGCACACCACGCTGAAATTGGCGAGCTTCTCCGCCGCCGCCTGCCGGAGCGCGAGCGCGGTGGGCGGCGTGGTCGTTTCGAAGCCGATCGCGAAGAACACCACTTCACGCTGCGGGTTGCGCCGCGCAAGTTCGAGCGCATCCGCCGCCGAGTAGATCATCCGCACGTCTGCTCCGCGCGCCTTCGCCTTCAGCAGCGACAGCCCGTCCGACGCCGGCACGCGCAGGCAGTCGCCGTAGGTCGCGAGAATCGCCCGGTGCTGCAGCGCGAGCCGGATTGCCAGATCGATGCGCCCGATCGGCAGCACGCACACCGGGCAGCCGGGGCCGTGGATCATGCGCACTGCGTCCGGCAGCAGGTCACTCACGCCATAGCGCGAGATTGCGTGCGTGTGCCCGCCGCAGAACTCCATGAAGTGGTAGCGGCGGTCGGGTCGCACCTCGGTCGCGATCTGGGCCGCGATCTGCCGCGCCAGCGCGCCGTCGCGGAATTCGTCGATGTACCTCAAGGCGTCGCCTCTGCGCCCATGCCTGCCTCGCGGAACAGCGCGAGCGTGCGCTCCGCCTCGTCCGGGTCGAGCTTCGTCAGCGCATAGCCGACGTGCAGGATCACGTAATCGCCCACCTCGACGTCGTCGACCAGCGCGAGCGAGATCTCCTTGCGGATGCCGGCCAGATCGACGATGGCGACGTCGCCGTCGCGCCTCTCGACCACCCGCACCGGAATCGCGAGGCACATGTCAGTACCGCCCGGCCGTCCGAAGGTACTGACACGCGCCCTCGGGGGGCAGCGAGCAGAGCGAGCGTGGGGGCTGTTTCATCCTCGGCTCGCATCCGCTGCTGCGCGACCCACGCCTGCCCGAGCGCGACTCCGCCGTCGTTCGGCGGTGCCTGCCTCGCTTCGAGCACGTCGAGCGCGCGCGCCTTCAGCAGCCGCGCGAGCTGCCGTGACAGCACCGCATTCATGAAGCAGCCGCCGCCGAGCGCAACCGTAGTGACGCCGGTCGCGCGCGACGCGCGCGCGACCCATTCGGCGAGCGCCGCCGCCAGCGTGCTGTGGAACAGCGCCGCGCCGAACGCGGCATCGCGCTCGTCGAGCAGCCGCTGCGCGAGCGGCAGCAGGTCGAGATCGCCGTCGTCGATGCGGTAGCCGCCGACGGCCGGCGTCACGACCCCGCGGCGCTGCGCCAGGCCTTCGAGCAGCATCGCCGCCTGGCCTTCGAAGTTCATCACCTCGCGCACGCCGAGCAGCGCCGCGGCTGCGTCGAACCAGCGGCCGGCGCTGGTCGTCTTCGGGCAGTGCAGATCGCGCGCCAGCATGTCGGCGACCGCGCGCGCGGCAGACTGCTGCGCAAAACGCGCGCCGATCTCGTCGGCGCGGCCGAGCTGGTGCAGCACCGCCGCCGCCATGCGCCACGGCTCGCGCGCCGCGCGGTCGCCTCCCGGCAGCGGCAGCGCGCGCAGGTGGCCGAGCCGCCTGCACTCGGCGCCGTCGACGAGCAGCAGTTCACCGCCCCACGCGTCGCCGCTGTCGTGCTCGTCCGCGATGCCATGGCCCACGCCGTCGAGTGCCAGCCCGAGTAC
>JBAIYN010000422.1:0-1612 GCA_037915775.1 Burkholderiales bacterium
CAAATGCAACTAGTTGCAATAGCGGCCCGCCGCAGTCGCGGGCCTACGTCTTCTTCTTGATGACGGCCTGGATGAAGGCCCGGAACAGGGGATGGGGATTGTCGAGGCGCGTCTTGAATTCGGGGTGAAACTGGCTGCCGACCATGAACGGGTGATCGTGCAGTTCGGCCACTTCGATCAGCCGGCCATCCGGCGACAGCCCGCTGAATACCATGCCGGCATCCTGGAGCAAGCCACGATAATCGTTGTTGAGTTCCCAGCGATGGCGGTGGCGCTCGCTGACCTCCGGCTTCCCATAGGCGACCGCTGCGCGCGTGCCGCTGACCAGGTCACACGGGTACGCGCCGAGTCGCATCGTCCCACCGAGCGCGCTGATGCCTCGCTGGTCAGGCATCAGGTCGATGACGGGGTGCTTCGTGCGCTCGTCGAACTCTGTCGAATTGACGTCGACCGTCTGCAAGGCGTGGCGCGCCAACTCGATCGTCATGACCTGAAGACCCAGACATAGGCCAAGATATGGCACCTTATTTTCGCGAGCGAACTGGGCTGCGGCGACTTTGCCTTCGATCCCACGGTAGCCAAAGCCGCCCGGCACGATAATTCCATCGGCGCTCTTTAACCGCGTGCGCACGTCATCGCGCTCCAGCCCTTCCGACTGGATCCACTCGATTTCCACGTCCCGCGCGTGGTACAGTCCGGCGTGCACCAACGCTTCGCGCACGCTCGTGTACGCGTCGGGGAGCTCGACGTACTTTCCAACGATCGCGATCTTCACCTTTTCCTTGGGCATCTTGAGCCCCTCGACCAGTTCCCGCCACTGGTCGAGATTGGCCTCGCGCTGCGGCAGTCGCAACCGCTCGACGACGTCATCGCCCAGCCCCACGGCCTCAAGCATCAACGGGACCTCGTAGATGGTCTGTGCCGTGACGAGCGGCACCACGGCACGGCGTTCGACGTCACAAAACAGGGCGATCTTCTCACGCACGCTCTCGTTGACGGGATAATCCGAGCGGCACACGATGACGTCGGGTTGAATACCGAGTGAGCGCAAGTCGCGCACCGAGTGTTGTGTCGGCTTCGTCTTGAGCTCGTGCGTGGACCCCAGGTAGGGCAGCAGGGTGACGTGCACGTACAACACATTCTCGCGCCCGACCTCGCCGCGCAGTTGCCGAATGGCCTCCAGGAACGGCTGTCCCTCGATGTCGCCGACGGTTCCGCCGACCTCCACCAGCACCACCTGCGCGTCCGTCATCTGCCCGACCAGCGCGATCCGGCGCTTGATCTCCGCCGTCACGTGCGGCACCGTCTGAATCGTCTTGCCCAGGTAATCGCCGCGCCGCTCGCGCGCGATGACTTCCTGGAAAATCTGTCCGGTCGTAACGTTATTGACCTTGCCCATGTTCTCGTCGGTGAAACGTTCATAGTGACCCAGGTCGAGATCCGTCTCAGCGCCGTCCTCCGTGACGAACACTTCGCCATGTTCGTATGGATTCAGGGTGCCCGGGTCGACATTGATGTACGGGTCCAGCTTCTGGATCGACACCTTGACATCGCGCGCCTTCAGCAGGCGGCCGATTGACGCGGCCGTGATGCCTTTGCCGAGGGAAGACAC
>JBAIYN010000432.1:0-1779 GCA_037915775.1 Burkholderiales bacterium
ATCCACCACGAAGGCACGAAGACACGAAGAAAAGCGAGCAGACAAATTTTGAGTCGCTCTACTGCGCGTCTTCGTGACTTCGTGGTGGATCCTGGCTCTGCTCTTCTGGCGGCGCTGAACCGATCGCGGGTGTCCGCTACGCAGCGGAGGCGAGGTCGATCGGCACGCTGACGCGCGCGGCGACGGGCAGGTGGTCCGACACCGGATGCGGCAATGTCCACAATTGCTCGACGCGCACGTTCGGCGTGGTCAGGATGTGGTCGATCGCGCGGCGCGGGCGCCAGCTCGGGTTGGTCGCTGGCGGCGCCTCGCGGGGCGGCGCGAGCGAGGTCTTCTGGAACAGCATGCGGCATTCCTCGCTGTGCACGCCGCAATTCAGGTCGCCCATCAGCACGACCTGCGGGTGCCTCCCGACCAGCTCGGCGAGGAACGCGAACTGGCGCTTGCGCGCAGCCGGCCCGAGCGACAGGTGCGCGACCACGAGTACGAGCGACGCATCGCCCTCGCCGAACCGCACCCAGAGCGCGCCGCGGCCGGGGATGCGCCCGGGCAGCGGATAGTCGAGCACTTCGGCCGGCCGTATCCGCGTGAGCAGGCCGTTGCTCGACGCGGCGAACTGCGCGATCGTGCGGTTCGGCTGGTGGCTCCAGTAGGCGAATCCCGCCGCCTCGGCCAGGTACTCGGTCTGGTTGACGAAACCCGAACGCAGGCTGCCGGCGTCGGCCTCCTGCAGGCCGACGATGTCGAAATCGGCGAGCAGGCGCGCGAAACTGTCGAGGTTGCCGCGCTTGCTGCGCGTCGGCAGCACGTGTTTCCAGCTCTGTGTCACGTAATGGTGATAGCGGCCGATGCTGCCGCCGGCGAGGATGTTGCAGCTCAGCAGCGACAGGCGCGTTCGGCTCCTGGGGGTGGATTCTTTGCGCGCGGCGGCGGACATTGCAGCGAGCCTACGGCGGCCCTGCGCGCGCCGCAAGCGCGATGTTTGCAGGCGTGCGCAGGGCAGGGTCTGCCGGACGCGGACTTGTGCGCACGGCGCCGGAGCGGAACACGAGCGTTTCCGCCGCGTCCGGGTCCGCGCACGGGCGACGATCCGTTCGAGGGTTCCTGCGGCGCTCTCAAACCGGCCAACCGGCTTCTGATCCGGGCAAATCCGCGTCCCGGTCGTCTCGCGCTTCGCGCCGCCGGCAGCGGCGAAATCGATCAGTGCTTCGTCGCCGCAGCCGCCTCCTGCTGCGCCAGCTGCAAGGCGATCTGCACCATCTCGGGAAAGCCGATGCCGCGCTGCGTGTTCGCGCTGACGCGATACTTGCCGTTGACGACGAGCGTCGGCGTCGCATCGACGCCGTAGCTCTTCACCAGGTCGTTGCCGTGCGCCAGCTTCGCGTCGATCACGAACGAGTTCGCGGTCGACAGGAAGTTGCCCGCGTTCGCGCCCTGGCCGGCATACCAGTTGCCGAGCGATTCGATGTCGCGCAGCGGCAGGTGGTCGCGATGAATCGCGTCGAACAGCGCCTGATGCGTCTTGTCGACCAGGCCGAGCGCCTGCGCCGTGTAGAACGCGCGCGCAAACGGCTCCCACGACGGGTTGAACACGGCCGGCACGAGCACGAACTGCGCGTTCGCCGGCAGCTTGCTCTTCAGTTCATCGGCGTACGGCTGGAAGTGCGCGCAGTGCGGGCAGGCGTAGGAGAACACCTCGGTGACCTCGACCTTGCCGCCGGTCGACGTCGGCACCGGCGGCTCGATCACCGTGTAGTCCGCGCCCGCGCTCCACTGGCG
>JBAIYN010000374.1:0-1798 GCA_037915775.1 Burkholderiales bacterium
CGGGAGCGGCTGCGCGTCGGCCGTCACGAGGCACGAGGCCAGCAGACAGGCGCTCGCCGCCAGGATGCGCGGCACGAGGCGCGCGATGCCGGCAGCGTCGCGGGTCACGGTCACGTGCGCCTCCTACTCGTGCGACTGTCCGAGAACTCTGTCACGAATGGATCGATCACGTTCGTTGCGGCGGTTTCAATGGGCGCTGCTCGATTACGTGCGCACTCGCCGCTTCGGCAGCAAGCTTGCTACGCGAAGCCGTGCACGCACTTGACTGACAGCAACCCCGGCGTCAATGCAAGGCGCGCCTCAACGCGCCTCGCCAGCCTCGACGAAGCTCGCAGCCGCGCGACATCGGTCGCGACGCAATGCGGTCAGGCAGTCTCGATCCATAGCGGCAGCGACGAATACCCGGAGGCTGGGTAGCGTGCGCGCGTGGGCGTCTTGTCACGGACGGGCGCGAACCGGCGCGTACGACCGAGCAAAGCCTGCATCAGGATCAGCAACTCCAGTCGCGCCAGCGGTGCGCCGGGGCAGACATGGATGCCGGCCCCGTACAGCAGGTTCTGCGCCGGATCGCGATCGAGGCGGAATTCGTCCGGATCGCCGAACACGGTTTCGTCCCGATTGGCCGCCGCCCAGATCACGGTCACGCGGTCGCCCGGTTCGAGCCGCCGGCCGCCGATCTCGACGGTCCGGTTAACGATGCGGCGATTCGAAATCAGCGGCGCGTGAATGCGCAGGATCTCGTCGATCGCGGCGGGCAGCAGCGACGACTGCTGCCGCAACTGCTGCTGCAGATCCGGGCGCTCGGCGAGGTACTGCACGAGGATGCCTGCGCAGGCGGCGATGGTGGAAAGTTCGCCCACTGTCCAGTTGCGCACGATGCTGACGATCTCTTCGTCGGCGAGCGGTCGTCCGTCGATCGTCTCGCGCAGCAGGCGCGTGGTCGGATCGTCGTGCGCCTGGCTGCCGGCAGATCGGCGCGCGTCGAGTTCCGCGCGGATGTAGCCGTCGAACTCCAGCGCCACGTCCGCCATCGCCTCGCGGTCCGCGGCCAGCGTCGCCTCCTGGTTCCTGCGCGTCCACTGTCGCAGCGGCTCGTGCAGCCGCGCCGGCCAGCCCATGAAGGCGCACTGGATGCGCAGCGCGAAGTCCTGTGCGAACTGCCCCATCAATTCGACCTCGCCGCGCGCGGGCAGCGCGTTCACCCGTTCTTCTGCGATCGCGCGGCAGACCGGCTCGAACCGCGCCATTTGTCGCGCATCGAAATACGGCTCGATCAGCTTCCGATAGGCGGTGTGCGCGGGCGGGTCCATGCCGTTCGGCACCGACAGATATGCGGACACCGCATTGCTGAAAGTTTCGTGATCGAGCAGCACCCGCATCACGTCACGGTGCCGCAGCACCGACCACTGCAGGTATTCGCTGTAGGCGACCGGACAGCGGCGGCGCATTTCGTCGTACGCCTTGATCTGGTCGGCAAGGACCGCCGGCGAGCGGGCGTCCCAGTCGGGAGTCGGTGGCTTGTTCATGATCGCGCCTCTGGCTGCGTCATCCGCACGCTGCTGCGGCATGGCCGAAGTTCGTTCGGTGCATCCGTCACTTGGCTGCCGCGGTCCTGATCTGGTAGGTCCCGTGGCAGGCAACGCATTTCTGCAGCACGCCGGAAATCTGCGAGAGCGTGTGCTTGGGGTCGCCGAGAGTTTCCGCGTCGGCGGCGATGCCGTCGAAGTCGCGGTGGACGCTGAAGCCGAGGGTCTTGAACTCGAGCGGCAGCTTGCCCACCAGCGCGAGCGGCGCGTCA
>JBAIYN010000183.1:0-2449 GCA_037915775.1 Burkholderiales bacterium
ATCGCGAGCGTTTCATTCGCCGTTTCAAGGACGACATCAAGCGCGCGGTCGATGAGGAGATCGGCAAGCGCGGCATCGCCGACATCGGCAAGGGCGGGAAGATCTCGATTCCCGGGCGCGGGCTGGCGGAGCCTCACCTCCGCCACGACCACAAGACCGGCAGCCGCGATTTCGTGCTGCCCGGCAACCATGAATACCTGCCCGGCGACTCGATCGATCGGCCCGAAGGTGGAGAAGGCAGCGGCCAGGGCAACGAGCCCGGAGAGGGCGAAAGCCGGGACAGCTTCGCCTTCGTCCTGTCGCGCGACGAATTCCTCCGCCTGTTCTTCGACGATCTGGAACTGCCCAACCTCGAGCGCACGCGCCTCGGCGACGTGACCTACGTGCGGACGCGGCGCGCCGGCTACTCGAAGGACGGCGTGCTGGCCAACCTTTCCCCGGCGATGACGATGCGCATGTCAATCGCGCGCCGCATCGCGCTGCGCGGAGGCATCGCACAGCGCATCGACGAGCTTTCGGAGCAGCGCGACGAGAGCGCGGACGACGACGAGCGCCGCATCGCACTCGACGACGAGATCGCGCAACTCCAGGAGCGGATGCAGCAACTGCCGTTTCTCGAGGAGATCGATCGCCGCTTTCGCTCGCGCCAGCCGGTGCCCGCGCCTTCGACCCGGGCCGTGATGCTTTGCCTGATGGACGTTTCCGGTTCGATGGACGAGCGCAAGAAGGATCTTGCCAAACGCTTCTTCGCGCTCTTGTACCTGTTCCTGGAGCGCAAGTACGGCGCCGTCGAGGTCGTCTTCGTCCGCCACACCGAGACCGCGCAGGAGGTTGACGAAAAGACGTTCTTCCACGACCCGCAGTCGGGTGGCACGCTGGTGATGCCGGCGCTCGAACTCGCGCGCACGATCATCGATGCGCGCTTCGCGGGCCCTGACTGGAACGTCTACATCGCGCAGGCGTCGGACGGCGACTGCGGAGGCGAGGATGCGCAGCAGTGCGCCGGGTTCCTGATCAGCGAGCTTCTGCCGCGCCTGCGCTATTTCGCATACATCGACATTCCGTCCGGCAATTCCGGCGGCTGGTTCAGCCGGCCGTCGGATCTGTGGCAGTGCTACGAGACGATCGCCGACGCCGCGTTCGCGATGCGCAAGGTGCACGACCGGCGCGACATCTGGCCCGTGTTCCGCGAACTGTTCGCACGCAAGGAAGCCAGCGCGTGAAGAATCCCTGGGATCGCGCGCGCCGGCACGCGCACGCACCGTCCGAGCGGCCGTGGCCCAAGCTCATTTCGCGTCCAGCGGTACCGATGCCGGCACCGGGTGTGGAGCGCAAGCACGAACCGATCGCCAGCGGCACCGAATGGACGGTGCCGCTGCTGAAGCGCTTCGACGCCGCAATCGCCGCGCACGCGCGTCGTCTGCATCTGGACACGTTCCCGATCCAGTACGAGGTGATCACGGCGGCGCAGATGCTCGACCTGTGCTCGACCGTCGGCATGCCGGTGCACTATGCGCACTGGAGCTTCGGCAAGCAACTGCTCGGTCAGGAGCACACCTACAAGAAGGGAATGAGCGGCCTGGCCTACGAGATCGTGATCAACACCGATCCGGCGCTGGTGTACCTGATGGAGACCAACACGCTTGCGCTGCAGGTACTGGTGATGGCGCACGCGGCGTACGGCCACAACGCCTTCTTCAAGAGCAACTACCTGTTCCGCCAGTTCACCCAGCCTGACGGCATCCTCGACTACCTGACGTTCGCGCGCAATTTCATCCTCGACTGCGAACAGACGCATGGCTGGCGCGAGGTCGAGCGCACGCTGGACTGCTGCCACGCGCTGGCCCCCTACGGCGTCGACCGCTACAAGAAGCCGGCGCGGCTCTCGGCGCGGCGTGAGCGCGAGCGCCTCGCGGAGCGGCTGCGCTTCGCGCAGCAGCATTACAACCCCGACGTCGCCTACCTCTACGAGGAGGCGGAGAAGGAGAAGGGACCGCAGCCGGAAACCTTCGAGCCACAGGAAAACCTGCTCTACTTCATCGAGAAGCGCGCCCCCAGACTGGCCCCGTGGCAGCGCGAGATCGCGCGCATCGTGCGCAAGATCTCGCAATACTTCTATCCGCAGCGCCTGACCAAGGTCGCCAACGAGGGGGCGGCGACGTTCTGGCACTACACGCTGCTGCATGAACTCTACGACCATGGCCAGGTCGACGACGGGTTCATGCTCGAATGGCTTGCCAACCACAGCGACGTCGTCACCCAACCGGCGTTCGACGATCCGCGCTATCACGGGATCAACCCCTATGCGCTCGGATTCGCGATATTCCGCGACATCCGGCGCATCTGCGAACAGCCGACCGACGAGGACCGGCACTGGTTCGCGCGCCTGGCCGGCAGCAACTGGGTCGAAGCGGTGCAGTTCGCGATGGCGAACTTCAAGGACGAGAGC
>JBAIYN010000212.1:0-1507 GCA_037915775.1 Burkholderiales bacterium
GCTGGCGTTCATCACGATCGCTTCGCAGCCGGACTCGACGTGCGGCCACCAGGCGTCGATGTTGCGGCGGGCATCGGCCAGCCCGCCGTCGTGGTCGTTCAGGTGATAGCGGATCGCGCCACAGCAGGCCGCGCCCTTCGCAACCACCAGCTCGACGCCGAGCGCGTCGAACACGCGCGCAGTCGCCGCGTTGATATTCGGCAGCATCGCCGGCTGCACGCAGCCCGCGAGCAGCAGCATCCTGCGCGCGTGCGTGCGCGTCGGCCAGGCGCCGGCATCCTGCCGCGGGGGCACCTTCTTCTTCAATGTCGCCGGTAGCAGCGGCCGCACCATCTGGCCGAGCGTCATGGCGGGCGCGAACAGCGGGCTCGTCAGGCCTTCCTTCAGCGCAACGCGCATCAACCGCTGCGCGGCAGGCCGTGCCACGCGTTCCTCGATCACCTTGCGGCCGACGTCGAGCAGGCGCCCGTACTGCACGCCCGAAGGGCACGTGGTTTCGCAGTTGCGGCAGGTAAGACAGCGGTCGAGGTGCAGCTGCGTCTTTTCGGTCGGCGGCGCGCCTTCGAGCACCTGCTTGATCAGGTAGATGCGGCCGCGCGGCCCGTCCAGTTCGTCGCCCAGCAGCTGGTAGGTCGGGCAGGTCGCGGTGCAGAACCCGCAGTGCACGCACTTGCCGAGGATCTCGGCGGCCTCCACGCCTTCGGGCGTGCCCTTGATGAATTCCGCGAGGTTGGTCTGCACGTCAGAAGTCTGCGTACATGCGGCCGGGGTTGAAGATCCCGGCCGGATCGAATTCGGCTTTCAGCCGCTTGTGAATCGCGGCGATTGGCGGTGCGAGCGGAGCGAAGACACCGGCGTTTCGATCTCCGCCGCTGAACAGCGTCGCATGGCCGCCGAGCGCCAACGCGCGCTTGCGGACCTCATGCGCCGGCAGCGTCGAGCGCAGCCAGCGCTGCGCGCTGCCCCATTCGATCAGCTGCTCGCCCGCAGCCGCGAGCGGTTCGGCGGTCGATGGCAGGCCCAGCCGCCACAACGGCGCGTTGACGACGAAGAACGGGTCGGTGTGCTCGCGGATGCCGCGCCAGAAGCTCTGCGCCAGCGCATCGTCGACCCGCTCGCCGCCGAGCTTCGTGCGCGCGGCATCGACCGCTGCGCGCGCCCCCGAAAGGCGCACCGCAAGAGCGCCGCCGCTCCATGCAGTGGCCGAAATCGGCAGAGGCTGGCCGGCCCATTCGTTCATGCGGCGAATCGCGGTCGCCTCGTCCAGTTCGAAGCGCAGCGTCGCCTCCGCCGGTGGCTTCGGCAGCACCTTCAGCGACACCTCGACGATCACGCCGAGCGTGCCGAGGCTGCCGGCGAGCAGGCGCGACACGTCGTAGCCGGCGACGTTCTTCATCACCGTGCCGCCGAAACGCAGCACGTCGCCGCGGCCGTCGATCAGCTTCACCCCGAGCACGAAATCGCGCGCGCTTCCGGCGCTGGCGCGGCGCGGCCCGGAAAGACCGGC
>JBAIYN010000126.1:0-3348 GCA_037915775.1 Burkholderiales bacterium
GCCGCCGACCGCGCGCTCGATGCGGCGGATCGAGAAGATCACGGGCCGCTCGGACGACATGCTGATCATCCGCGGCGTCAACGTGTTCCCGACCCAGGTCGAGGAGCAGATCCTGAAGCAGCCGGAGCTGACGCCGCACTACACGCTCGAGATCACGCGCCCGGCCAACCTCGACGAGATGACGGTGCACGTCGAGATGGGTCCGGAACTGGCGCAGGCCGCGCAGGAAGTGCGCCACGCGGCGGCACGCAAGCTGGAGCACAACATCAAGAGCTACATCGGCGTCAGCACCACGGTGCGGTTGGCGCTTCCAGGCGGCATCGAACGCTCGATCGGCAAGGCGAAGCGGATTCTGGACAGGCGGCCGAAGACCTGAAGACCTGAAGACCGTTGCTGGTTGTCCGTTGCTCGTTGCCCGTTACGACAACGACAACGGCAACGGCCGCGGCAACGGACAACGAGCAACTGACAACGGACAACGGGAACGAAGATGTACCCGCAAGCGCTCGACATCCCGCAGGGCAAGGACGAACCGAAGCGCGGCCCGCGCTCGCTGACCGAGGTCGAATACGAAGCCGAATTCGACGCCAGGGTTGCGCGCGGCGACTTCATCGAGCCGAAGGACTGGATGCCCGAGGCCTACCGCAAGACGCTGGTGCGCCAGATCAGCCAGCACGCGCACAGCGAGATCGTCGGCATGCTGCCCGAGGGCAACTGGATCACGCGCGCGCCGACGCTGAAGCGCAAGGCGATCCTGCTCGCCAAGGTGCAGGACGAGGGCGGCCACGGGCTGTACCTGTACGCCGCGGCCGAGACGCTCGGCGTGTCGCGCGACGACCTGGTCGATGCGCTGCATTCGGGCAAGGCCAAGTATTCGTCGATCTTCAACTACCCGACGTTGACCTGGGCCGACATCGGCGTGATCGGCTGGCTGGTCGACGGCGCGGCGATCATGAACCAGATCCCGCTGTGCCGCTGCTCGTACGGGCCGTACGCGCGCGCGATGATCCGCATCTGCAAGGAGGAGTCGTTCCACCAGCGCCAGGGCTTCGACCTGCTGCTCGCGATGATGCAGGGCACGGCCGACCAGCGCGCGATGGTGCAGGACGCGGTGAATCGCTGGTGGTGGCCGAGCCTGATGATGTTCGGCCCGCACGACAAGGATTCGTCGCACTCCGGCGACTCGATGAAGTGGGGCATCAAGCGCATCAGCAACGACGACCTGCGGCAGAAGTTCGTCGACGCGACCGTGCAGCAGGCCAAGGTGCTTGGCGTGACGCTGCCGGATCCGCTGCTCGCGTGGAACGAGGAGCGCGGCGAGAAGGGACATTGGGACTTCGGCCCGATCGACTGGAGCGAGTTCTGGAACGTCGTCAACGGCCACGGCCCCTGCGCGAAGGACCGGCTGGCCGCGCGCGTGCAGGCATGGGAAGACGGCGCCTGGGTGCGCAACGCGGCGGTCGCCTACGCCGACAAGCAGGCGGAGCGCGAGCGGAAGGCCGCGTGAACAGCAAACAGCATGTGAACCACAGAGAACACAGAGGAAAGACGCATGCCTTTCTCTGTGCTCTCTGTGATCTCTGTGGTTAATTGGGACCTTGGGAGCGTGTGATGGATCGCAAAGAGTGGCCTTTGTGGGAAGTTTTCATTCGCAGCAGGAACGGTCTCGACCACAAGCACTGCGGCAGCGTGCATGCGCCGGACGCGAAGATCGCGCTCACGAACGCGCGTGACGTCTACACGCGCCGGCAGGAGGGCGTGAGCATCTGGGTCGTGCGCGCCGACCACATCCACGCGTCCGATCCCGACGCGAAGCCGGAGTTCTTCGATCCGGCCGATGACAAGGTGTACCGGCACCCGACCTTCTACAAGCTGCCGGACGAAGTGAACCACATGTAGCGGAATGCCGATGGACGCCAAGCTGCAAGCGAATCAGGCCTACCTGGACTACCTGCTGCGGATCGGCGACTCGTCGCTGATCCTCGGTCAGCGCCTGTCCGAGTGGTGCGGCCACGGCCCGATCATCGAGGAGGACATCGCGCTGACGAACATCGCGCTCGATCTGATCGGGCAGGCGCGGCTGCTGCTGACGCATGCCGCACGGCTCGAGGGGCTTGGGCGCGACGAGGACGCGCTGGCGTTCAGGCGCCCGGAGCACGCGTATCGCAACGTGTCGATGGTCGAGTTGCCGAACGAGGATTTCGGGCGCACGGTGCTGCGCAACCTGCTGTACACGTCGCTGCAGCTGCCGCTGTGGCAGGCGCTCACCGCGTCGGCCGACGACGAGCTGGCGGCGATCGCCGCCAAGAGCCTGAAGGAGACCCGCTATCACCGGCAGCATTCGGCCGACTGGACCCTGCGGCTCGGCGACGGCACCGACGAATCGCACGCGCGCATGCAGCGCGCGCTCGACTACCTGTGGCCGTACACGGCCGAATTCTTCTCGCCGACGCCCGAGGACGATGCCGTCGCCGGCGCCAGCCTCGGTGTCGCGTGGTCGACGCTGCGAGAAGAGTGGGAGGCGCAGGTGTTGCCGGTGCTCGAAGCCGCGACGCTGACGGCTCCGCAGCGGTCTCCGTTTCTGTCACGCGGCAAGCTCGGCGTGCACACCGAGCACATGGGGCATCTGCTGTCGGAGATGCAGTACCTGCAGCGCGCCTACCCCGGAGGGACGTGGTGACGGAAGCGCTGACGGTCGAGCGCGCCTGGGATGTGCTGGCGCGCGTGGCCGACCCGGAGATCCCGGTGATCTCGGTGACCGAGCTGGGCATCGTGCGCGACGTGCGCGCGCGTGACGACGCGATCGAGGTCGTCGTGACGCCGACCTATTCCGGCTGTCCGGCGACCGAGCTGATCGCACGCTCGATCGAACAGGCGCTGCAGGAGGCGGGTGCCGCCCGCGTGCGGGTCGAGCAGCGGCTTGCCCCGGCGTGGACCACCGACTGGATCGCACCCGAGGCGAAGGAAAAGCTCGCGCGCTACGGCATCGCGCCGCCTGAGGGCGTGACCGGCGCCGGCGAGCGGCCGATCGTTTTCGTGCCGCGCGCGATCGCCTGCCCGCGCTGCGGCAGCGACGACACCGAGCGGCTGTCGCAGTTCGGCGCCACTGCGTGCAAGGCGCTGTATCGCTGCCGCGCGTGCCGCGAACCGTTCGAATACTTCAAGCCGCTATGACGCAGTCCGGACCGAAATGACGCCCCGCTTCCATACGCTGAAGATCGCCGATGTCCGCCGCGAAACGGCCGACTCGATCAGCCTGTGCTTCGACGTGCCGCCGGAACTCGCTGCCGAGTACCGCTTCGAGCCGGGCCAGCACCTGAACCTGCGCGCGCGGCTGGATGGCGAGGA
>JBAIYN010000060.1:0-1857 GCA_037915775.1 Burkholderiales bacterium
CCGGTCGTCGCGCGCATCCACGTACAGCGCGAAGCCCGCACCCATGTTCAGGTTTCCGTAGGCCTCGCGTGCGTCGGCGCCGGTCTGCTGCCGGATAAATTCGAGCACGGGCGGCACCGGCGGCAGCCGGTCGATGCGATAGGTGAACGATCCCGGATGGCGCATCAGTTTCCGCCAGCCGTGCCCGGTGACGTTCACGCAGTAGTGCGGCACGATGCCCGCCGCGGCGAGCGCCTCGGTCACCGGCGCGTACAGCAGCGTCGGCGCGAGCAGCGCTTCGCCGAACGAAGTGCCGTCGGCGAGCAGCGCCGCGTAGCCTTCGGGCAGCCGTTCGGCCAGCTTGCGCGCGAGCGAAATGCCGTTCGCGTGGATGCCGCTCGATTCGAGCAGCACGATCGCGTCGCCCGGCGCGAGCGTTTCGCCCAGTGTCAGGCGCGACTTCGGTCGCACCAGTCCGACGCACGAAGCGGCCAGATCGATCCGTCCCGGCGCGACCACGCCCGCGAGCGCCGGCGTTTCGCCGCCGCCCCATGCCACGCCGCAGCGGTCGCAGGCGGCCTTCCAGCCGTCGACGAGGTCGCGCGCGCGCTCGGCGTCGTCGAACCAGTCGCTGCCCCCGGTCGCCCAATACGCGTGCACCGAGACCGGCGTGGCGCCGACGGTGATGATGTCGTTGATCGCCATCGCGAGCGTGTCCTGCGCGATCTGCCCGTAATACGTCCTGCCGGTGATCGCGCGCATCGCGTCGGCGACCAGCGCCTTGGTGCCGAGGCACTCGGTGATCGAGGCCAGGTAGAAATCGCCGCAGTCGACCACGTACGCCGACTCGCCGCGCGACGCCGCGACCTCGACCAGCCCATGGCGGGCCAGATTGACGGCGGTTGCCGCCGCGGCCTGCTGCGCCAGGATCTTCAGCGGGTCGATCTTCGCGTAATCGACGCCGGCCTGCTTGTAGTTGAGGGACATATCGTGGGGCAGTGAAGGTTCGCCACCGGCGTCTAGACTACGCGGCGTCTTGCGTGCCGATTCTAGTGAATGAGCGTCTTCACCCCCGAACGCCTGCAGGCCGGCGTGTGGAACCGATCGTGAGCGGGACGCCGCAACTCACGCTGGACCTGCTGCAACCGCTTCGTCCGACCCTCGACAACTTCGTGGCCGGAGCCAATGGCGAGGCGCTCGCCGCGCTGCGTGGCGCGGCCGCCGGCGCCGCGCCGGATCGGATCATCTATCTGTGGGGCGAAACCGGCTGCGGCCGCACGCATCTGCTGCGCGCGCTGGCCGATCTGTCCGGCGCCTACCCGTGGTCGAAGGAGTCACCCCCCGATCGGCCGGGACTGGCGCTCGTCGATGACGTGGACCAGCTCGACGACGCCGCGCAGATCGCGCTGTTCAATCGGCTCAATGCGGTGCGTGCGCGCGCCGATGCGGCCTGCGTGATCGCCGGCCCCCGCGCGCCGGCGCAGCTCGAACTGCGCGACGACCTTCGCACGCGCCTGGCCTGGGGTCTCGTGTACCAACTGCACGCCCTGACCGACGCCGAAAAGGCGGAGGCGCTGGCCACGCATGCGGCATCGCGCGGCGTGCAGATGTCTGCCGACGTGATCCCGTACCTGCTGACCCACCTGCGGCGCGACATGCGCACGCTGGTGGCGGCGCTCGACGCGCTGGATGCCTACGCACTGGCGCGCCGCAAGCCCCTCACGCTGCAACTGGTGAAGGAGGGGCTTGCGCAGGGCGCGTCAAGGAGTCCCCCGTAGAATCGCGGGAAGATGAAGCTGGCGTTGTTTGATCTCGACCGCACGCTGCTGCCGGTCGATAGCGCGGACACCTGGTCGCATTACCTCGTGCAGCGGGGCG
>JBAIYN010000593.1:0-3153 GCA_037915775.1 Burkholderiales bacterium
GGATCGCGGCAGATGACTCCGGTCAGGACCGAGGATCGGAAATGCATTTCCGCCCGCCGTGACCTCGGTCAATTCCGGCTCGCTGGCAACGGGCGACGGCGGATGCATGCAGTGGAATGTGGTTGCGACCGTGCTGCGCGGGCCGCAGTTCGAACGCGGGCCGCGGCGACAAGTCGGTCAGCGCGGCGACTGCCGTCGCGGCCGCTGCCAGATCAGCTCGCCGTCCCGATAGACCTCGCGCACGCGATGGAACGGCACGTCGTGCGCCGAGCCGTCGTCTTCGACGGCGACAAACGAGAAGTGGTTGCCGGGATCGATCTGGACGCGCGCGAGCGGCACCTGCACCAAGCCGTGACGGACGCGGTCGTAATAGCCGAGCGTGAAGTTGCCGCGGCCGAACTCCGGGTCCCAGCGGATCCGGTCCAGCAACGACCGGATCGGAATCATGGCTCCGGTTCGCGCCCGCCGTCCGCGGCGGCGTGGCTGCGCTCATGCAGTCGCGCAATGCTCTGCACGACGCTCGCGACTTCCTCGTCGGGCAGCGGCGGCCGGCAACGGACCCGGTTCCATGCGAGCAGCAATTCGAGCGCGACTTCGGGGTCGATGCCGTGCCACAGCAGATGCCCGGTCAACGACGCGAGCGTCGAATTGCGCTCACCTTCGGCCACGCCTTGCCGGACCAGGCTGCGCCAGTGGGCGAGCCCGTGCCCTGATTGCGAAGTCGCGCGGGCTATATCGATGAACCAATGCGGCAGGCGCGCGATGGGCAGCTCGTCCGGCGCATGGCCGGGTACCCACGCGTAGCTTCTTCCGCTTGGGTGCACGGAAGGCGGCGCGACCACGCAGCCGCCCTCGGCGCGCAGGTCGATGCCGGTCAGGATGCCGACGCGGTTGCGCAGGATCGGTTCGGCATGATCGAAATACAGGTGCCGGCCGCCGCCGCCGGTCAACGCCTCGACCGTGCGCGGCAATGCGCCGTGCTCGGCCTCCAGCGCCGCCAGGCTGCGCAGTCCGTCGTGCTGCGCATCGACATCGATCACCGCGAGCCGCGACACCCGGCCCGTCACAATGCCGACGTTCGCGTCGGGCCACTTGCCGAACCAGTCGTCGATCTCGTCTGGGGAGGCGATGCGCTGCTGGAATTCGAGCCACGCCACCCTTGGATGCTTGCCGCGCGGTTCGACCGGAATCACCGACCAGCCGCGCGCGGCATACGCGAGCGCTGCGGCGCCGATTTCGCGCGATTGCGCGCGCGGCGCGGGCCGATCGGCATCGTTGGCTCGGTCCGTGCGTCTGGCCATCGCGCGAGTCGGCGGCGCGGGAAATCGCTCAGCGGTTCAACAGCATCAGCCTGAGCGTGTTATCGCGCCTCACGTAGTGATGGTAGAGCGCTGCGGCGGCGTGCAATCCGACCACGAAGTAGCCGGTCTTCGCGAGGGTCTCGTGGACTTCCTTCAGCCACTTGCCGGCCGTCTCGCTCTTGCCCATCAGCGGCGGAACGTCGGCGCCGAAGAACGATACCGGCGTTCCCTTCGCGCTGGCCGCCAGCCATCCGAGCACGGGCAGCCCGATCATCAATCCGTACAGCACCCACTGCGTGGCCCGGGCCAGCGCGGCCTGCCATGCCGGTGGCGGTGGATCGACCCGCGGATGGTCGCCGATCGATCGCAGCAGCAGGCGCAGCCACACCAGAGCGAACACGGTCAGGCCGAGCATGTAATGCCAGCTCATCATCACGGTGCGCTGGCCGCTGCCGCGCGGAAACATCCCGCGCAGCTCCATCGTCGCGCAGACCGCCAACAGCAGGGCCAGCATCAGCCAGTGGAAGGCAACCGAAGGCAGCCCGTAGCCGGCGCGCGAATTCTTCCAATCCATCTTCATTTCGTCAGTGAAACTCCGTCGTCGCCGCCGCGTCCAAGCAATTGTCGATGTGCACGCACACTCGCGGATCCGGGATGCGGCGACGGCGCGTGACTTTGCGCGCGCCCTTGCCGAATGCCATGAATCCGGGCGCTTCCGCGGGCGAGAAGGGTGTAGCGTGCTTTCTGGATAAGAACATTGCGGCGCGTCACAGGTCCCGCCGCGCGCCGCAGTTGCTCGAACCGCGGATGCGTTCATGGAAAAGAAGACGCATATCAATGTCGCGTACCTGATCTTCGCGATCCTGGCGGTGCTGTTCCTGCAGAACATGTGGGTCAGCTACCGCACCGTTGAGCCGTTGCCCTACAGCGACTTCATTGCACAGTTGCAGCGCGGCAACGTCACGGAAATCGCGATCGGCACCAACGTGATCCAGGGCAAGCTGAAAACGCCGACCCCGGATGGGCGGACTCAATTCGTCACGACGCGCGTCGATCCCGAGCTGGCGCGCGACCTGGAGAAATACAACGTCAAGTTCACCGGCGTCGTCGAGAGCACGTTCCTGAAGGACCTGCTCGGCTGGGTCGTGCCGACGCTGATCTTCGTGGCGATCTGGTTCTTCTTCATCCGCCGCATGCAGGAACGCGGCGGACTGGGCGCCGGACTGCTGTCGATCGGCAAGAGCAAGGCCAAGGTCTACGTCGAGCACGACGTCAAGGTCACGTTCGACGACGTCGCCGGCGTCGACGAAGCCAAGGAAGAATTGCGCGAGGTGGTCGGTTTCCTGAAGGACCCGGGGAAGTACGGCCGGCTCGGTGCGCGCATCCCGAAGGGCGTGCTGCTGGTCGGCCCGCCGGGAACCGGCAAGACGCTGCTCGCGCGCGCAGTGGCCGGCGAGGCCGGCGTGCCGTTCTTCTCGATCAACGGCTCCGAATTCGTCGAGATGTTCGTCGGGGTCGGCGCGGCGCGCGTGCGCGACCTGTTCGAGGAAGGGCGCAAGAAGGCGCCCGCGATCATCTTCATCGACGAGATCGACGCGCTCGGCCGCGCGCGCGGCGGCTTCGGCCTGGGCGGTCACGACGAGAAGGAGCAGACGCTGAACCAGCTGCTCGCGGAACTGGACGGCTTCGATCCGCGCGTGGGTCTGGTTCTGCTGGCGGCGACCAACCGGCCCGAGATCCTCGACCCGGCGCTGCTGCGCGCCGGGCGCTTCGACCGCCAGGTGCTGGTCGACCGGCCCGACCGCATCGGCCGCGTGCAGATCCTGAAGGTGCACATCCGCAAGATCAAGGT
>JBAIYN010000443.1:0-2283 GCA_037915775.1 Burkholderiales bacterium
CCATCACGACGCGATTGGTCAGTGGGATGTCGCCGATGCGAACGGGATCGAAGAGCGTGGTCATGCAGTTTCGCCGGTTGATTGATGGAAATTACGCTGCGCGCAGCGCATTACGCGCGCAAGCGACGGCCACTGCATTGAGGCGCGTCAACGCACTAGCGCCAGCGCGGGCAGGAACTCCGGGGCGCTTATGCTGTCCGCGAATTGCGGGCGCGTGCCCACGACCCAGCGGAGCCCATCGACATGCGCAACCTTCCCCTCGGCCGCACTGGCCTGTTCGTCTCCGAACTCTGCCTCGGCACGATGACCTTCGGCGGCGGCAGCGGCATCTGGAGCAAGATCGGCGACCTGCAGCAGTCGGACGCCGAGCGGCTGATCGGCCAGGCGCTGGATGCAGGGATCAATTTCGTCGACACCGCCGACGTCTATTCGGGCGGGCTCGCGGAACAGATCACCGGACAGGCGCTGAGGAACCTGAAGGTGCCGCGCGACCGCGTGATCGTCGCGACCAAGGTTTTCGGAGAGACCGGCGCCGGACCGAACTCGCGCGGCGCATCGCGCAGCCACATCCTCGATGGCGTGCATGCGAGCCTGAAGCGGCTGCAGCTCGACCATATCGACCTGTACCAGATCCACGGTTTCGATCCCGCGACGCCGATCGAGGAGACCGTGCGCGCGCTCGACCACCTGGTGCGGCAGGGGCTGGTCCGCTACGTCGGCGTCTCCAACTGGGCGGCATGGCAGATCGTCAAGGCGCGCGGCATCTCGGAGCGGCTGGGACTCGCCCGCATCGAATCGCTGCAGGCGTACTACACGGTCGCCGGCCGCGACATCGAGCGCGACATCATCCCGATGCTGAAGAGCGAGGGCATCGGCCTGCTCGTGTGGAGTCCGCTGGCGGGCGGATTGCTGAGCGGCAAGTTCGGGCGCGACCAGCACGGCGAGGCCGGCAGCCGCCGTGTCGGCTTCGACTTTCCGCCGGTCGACCGCGAGCGCGCGTATGCCTGCATCGACGCGATGCGGACGATCGCGCGGGCGCGCGGCGTGTCGGTGGCGCAGATCGCGCTCGCGTGGCTGCTGCATCAGCCCCAGGTGACCAGCGTGATCATCGGCGCGAGGCGCCCCGAACAGCTCGCCGACAACATCGCGTCCACCCGCGTCGTGTTGAGTGCCGACGAACTGAAGCAGATCGACGCGGTGAGCGCGCTGCCCGCCGAATACCCCGGATGGATGTTCGAACGGCAGGGCGAGTACCGGCGCAAGCAGATCGCCGACGCGCAGCGCCCGGCCTGAAGCCGGCCCGCGCGGATCAGTCGTCCGAACGGAACCCGATGCGCGCGTGCGTGCCGTCGCAGAACGGCTTGTCCTGGGAGCCGCCGCAACGGCACAGCCGCGCCGACTGCGTGCGCCAGACCGTGCGCCCGGTGCCGGAACAGATCTCGACATTGCCGGCAAGCTGCAGCGGCCCGTTCGGAATCGGACGGATCTTCAGCAGTCCATTGCGCTCGGCGAGCGGTTGCGACGGCCGCGTGGCGGGCTCTCCGGTGGCGGCGAATCCGGCTGCCGCGTGGCTGCCGTCGCAGTAGGGTTTGCGCTTCGACTTGCCGCAGCGGCACAACGTCGCACGAAGCTCCGCGCGGCCGTCGATCTCGACCTGCGCGTGCACCGCGTACGGGCCGTTCTCGCGCACGCGCACGACGTTCACGCTCGGCGCTGCTTCCTGCGGCCCGCCGTCGTGGCGCTCGTAGGTGATCGCGCCGGACGGACAGCTGTGTGCGATGTGCACGCAGTGCTCGACGGTGGTCGCCTCCGGATGGATCCACTGGCCGGGCGTGCTGGCGCGAAAGACCGTCGGCGCCTCCAGCACGCAATGGCGTGAATGGATGCAGCGGCGGCCGTCGAAATGAAGCGTGATGTCCTTCGAGGCCGCAATTTCGGGCGCGTGATCGGATGCCTGCACGTTCGGCAGCTCGGCCGCCGCGGCCGCATCCACGGGCGCGGCCGGAACGCTCAGCCGCGCGACGTGGTCGACCGCGTCGCCGATGTGTGTCTCGAAGCGAAGGTGCGCCGCCTCGAACCGTCGCGACAGGGCATCCAGGTCATCGGCCACGTCGGCGAGCGGCACGGAGCGCGCAAGCCGGCGCGCGGCAGCAGCGAGTTCGGCCGCCCGTTCGCCGAGGATGCGCGCAGCGCACTGCTGCACCCGCTGGCCGGCCGAGCCGGGCAGCTCGAAGTTCGGCGCCGCGTTCATTCCCGGGCGCGCCGCATCGGCCGGCAGACGAG
>JBAIYN010000038.1:0-4869 GCA_037915775.1 Burkholderiales bacterium
ACATCAGCATCTCGGCACCGCGAAAGAGCGCGCAGCCATGCACCGATCCGGCGCGACGATGGATGCTGTCCTGTTCCCGGATCGTCTCGAGCATGCGCCGCAGCGTGCTCTGGCGGATCCGCGCGACGGACGGGTCGGGGAGCCGGATACGGTCGAGCTGCGACATCATGTCGCCGTACACCGTGCCCTGTCCGCAGCCGGTCGTGACCACGCGCCGCGCGGTGCGTGCCTCAAGATCCTGCAGGCCGACGTGCGTGCGCACCGCCGCGGCCTCGACCTCCCAATCGACCGTGATCGATTCGACCTCATCGGCGCGCTCGATCAGGCGCTGGTTGCGCAGGTACCCCAGCACCAGCAGTTCGGGCATCTGCCCCAGGGTCATCAACGTGACCAGCTCGCGCTTGTCGACGAACACCGTCAGCGGTCGCTCGATCGGGATCAGGATCGTGCGCCGATCGCCGTATTCGTCGATGATCGAGATTTCGCGCAGCAGTTCGCCGCGTGACTGCGTCAGGCGCGGCGCGCCCGGCACCGTCGGCCGCGCTGCGGCCGGCGCAAGTGCCTGCAGGGCATCTCCGGGCGGCGACATGGGCTACTTCTTCGCCGGTTTCGCCGCCGGGGCCGGCGCGGCGGCAAACGGACCGGGATCGGCGCAAGGCGGAGTCGACGACGGCGGACTGGTCTTCTTCCCGGCTTTCCTGGCCGCGGCGTAGTACTCGGCGGCAACCTTGTCCATGCTCTTGCACAGCTTGTAGGCGTCGACCTTGGCGGCATGGGCCGCCTTCGCAGCCGCCTCCGCAGCCTTGGCCTTGGCCTCGTCACTCGGGGGCGGCAGTTTGGCCGACGCCGCAACGGCGAACACGGTTGCCGCGAGCGCCGACGCGAGATAGGTGATCCGGTTCATTGGGTGGCTCCGCAATCGCTCGACTCGAGATCAGGTCTGTGCACTGGCGGGTTTCACTCCGGGCTTCGCAGTGCCGCTGCGCTGGACCGGAATGCGACCTGCCTTGATGTCCTCGTACCACAACGCATGATGTTCGTGCGCCCACGCCTCATCGACATAGCCGGTGCGCATGCCCTGATACGCGCCCCGCATCCCGACCGTGCCCATGTAGATGTGGCCGAGCAGCAGAGCCATCATCAGGATCGCGGCGGCCGCGTGGATCATGTGAGCGACCTGCATGTCGCCGCGCAGGTAGTCGAAATTGGGGAATATCTTGTCGAGGTACACGCCGGACCCGGCGACGACCGCACCCAGCCCGACCATCGCAATCCAGAAGAGGACCTTCTCGCCCGCGTTGAAGCGGTGCGACGGCACTTCGGCGCCGCCGAACATTCCGCCCGCTTTGCGCAGCCACTCCATGTCGCCCTTGTGCGGAAACTGATCACGCACGAAGGTGAGGAAGACGATGACCAGCGAGACCACGAACAGCGGCCCGACGAAGTTGTGCACGGTCTTCAACGCATAGGCCAGCCAGCCGTTCAGGGTCAGGCCGATGATCGGCACCAACAGGAACTTGCCGAACGCCATCACGAGGCCAGAAACCGCGAGGACCACGAACGCGATCGCATTGGTCCAGTGTGCTGCGCGCTCGAACGGCGTGAAGCGCTCGATCCTGCGGCCGGTGTCAGGATGCTTGCCCCCGAGCGGTCCCTTGCCGAAGTAATACAGCCCGATCGCCACGATCGTGATGAGGATCAGCGCGCCGCCATACGGAATGATCCAGCCGTTGCGCACCTCGCGCCAGGCTTCGCCCGCAGTGGTATAGCTCGAGCCCGGATAGCGGACGAAACGCTGAATGAGCACGCCCATTTCAGGTCCGGGCAGCGACGTGTAACCGGGCTCCTCGCCGGACTTGCGCACGGCGCGCCAGAGGGGCGCGTTGTTTCCCGGCTGACTCTTCGCGCGCTGGGCATTCGTCTCATCCGGTTTCGGCTCCGGCGGCGCGACGAAACCGGCCGGCGGCCCCTTGCCCGCGTCGGCCGGTACCGGTGCTTGTTGCGCGTGCGTGGCGACGAGCAGACCGAACGCGAGCGTGATGCCGAGGGCGAACTGACGCATCTGGCCTTGCATGGGATCTCCTTCGCTCGATCCGTGCTACGTCCGCGGCCCGACACGCGTGAATTCATTCTGGCTCGCGGCGCGCTGTTGAATCTGCGATTCCCAGCTTGCCCGGTCGCCGGGCTTCCAACCCGGTGCGACGAACGGATCCTGCGCCGCCTGCCAGGGTTCAGCGTCGACCTTGCGCGCCGACGGACCTCTCTGGGGTTTTTCACCGCACGCGGCCAGTGCGGCCACGAGTCCAAGAACTATCACGATGGTTTTCACGATTTCCCCGCCTTTGCCGGTGGTTGCGATGCACCCCCCGTTGGTTTCCCGTATGCGGTACCCCAGCCCCAGACCTCGCTGCCCTTGCCGCGGCTGAGCACGCGCGTACGCAGGATGTCGGCGATCGTGTCTCCGTCCCCGCCAAGCAGCGCCTTGGTCGCGCACATCTCCGCGCATGCCGGCAGCTTGCCCTCGGCGAGCCGGTTGCGCCCATATTTCTCGAACTCGGCCTGCGAGCCGTTCGGCTCCGGGCCGCCGGCGCAGAATGTGCACTTGTCCATCTTGCCGCGCAGGCCGAACGTACCGTTGCTCGGGAACTGCGGCGCACCGAATGGGCAGGCATAGCTGCAGTAGCCGCAGCCGATGCACACGTCCTTGTCGTGCAGCACCACGCCTTCCTCGGTGCGGTAGAAGCAGTCGACCGGACACACCGCCATGCAAGGCGCGTCGGAACAGTGCATGCAGGCGACCGAAATCGACCTTTCGCCTGGCGCGCCCTCGCCGAGCGTGACGACGCGCCGGCGATTCACACCCCACGGAATCTCGTGCTCGGCCTTGCAGGCCGTGACACAGCCGCTGCAGTTGATGCAGCGTTCGGAGTCACATATGAACTTCATGCGTGCCATGTCCGTGTCTCCTTACGCCGCTTTTTCGATCTGGCAGACGGTCGTCTTCGTTTCCTGCATCATCGTCACCGCGTCGTAGCCATAAGTGGTCGCGGTATTGACCGCCTCGCCGCGGACGATCGGGTGCGCGCCTTCCGGGTAGTACTGCAGCAGATCCGCGCCGCCCCAGCGGCCTGAGAAGTGGAACGGCAGGAACACCGTGTCGGGGCCGACCCGCTCAGTGACGCGCGCACGCACGCGCAAGCCCTTGAAGTCCTTGTAAGCGGCCATCGGCGGCGTCCTCACCCAAACGAAATCGCCCTGGCGGATGCCACGGTCGTTGGCCGCCTTCGGATTGATCTCGACGTACATCTCCTGCTGCAGTTCGGCGAGGTACGGGTTCGAGCGCGTTTCTTCGCCGCCACCCTCGAACTCGACCATGCGGCCGGACGTCATGATCAGCGGGAACGTCTTGCCGATGTCCTTGTTCTGCTCCTGCACGGTCTTGAAAAGGGTCGGCAGGCGCCAGAACGCCTTCTTGTCGTCGTGCGTCGGGTACTTGGCGACGAGATCCGCCCGCGTCGAATACAGCGGCTCGCGGTGCTGCGGAATCGCGTCGGGGAAGTTCCACACCAACGCGCGCGCCTTCGCGTTGCCGAAGGGGTGGCAGCCGTGATTCTTCATCACCACGCGGATGATCCCGCCCGACGGATCGGTCTTCCAGTTCTTGCCGTCGGCGGCCTTCTTCTCGTCCTCGGTGAGTTCATCCCACCAGCCGAGCTTCTTAAGCAACAAGTGGTCGAACTCCGGATAGCCGGTGGTCAGATCGGAACCCTTGCTGTGCGAGCCATCGGCGGCGAGCAGCGACACACCGTCACGCTCGACGCCGAAATTGGCGCGGAAGTTGCCGCCGCCATCCATCACGTTCTTGGAGGTGTCGTACAGGTTCGGCGACCCCGGATGCTTCAGCTCGGGCGTGCCGTAGGCCGGCCACGGCAGGCCGAAGTAGTCGCCGTCGAGCGAGTAGCCGGTTTCCTTGTCGATGCCGCCCTTGGCGCGCAGCGTGCGCACGTCGAATACGTTCATGTTGCGCATGTGTGCCTTCAGGCGCTCAGGGCTCTGCCCCGTGTAGCCGATGGTCCACACGCACTTGTTGATTTCGCGCAGGATGTCGTCCGGCACGGGTTCGTCCATGCCCTTGACCTTCTGCATCTTGTAGTTCTTCACCAGTTCGTTGCCGAAGCCGAGCTTCTGAGCGAGCTGGTACATGATCATGTGATCAGAGCGGCTGTCGAACAGCGGGTCGATGACCTTCTCGCGCCACTGGATCGAGCGATTGCTCGCGGTGCACGAGCCGCTGGTCTCGAACTGCGTGCAGGCGGGCAGCAGGTAGACGGCGCGATTCGGATTCAGCTCGCCGCCCGCGCTCGGCATCGCGGCCATCGCCGCGGTCGCGCTCGGGTACGGATCGATCACGACCAGCAGGTCGAGCTTGTCCATCGCGCGTTTCATGTCGAGGCCGCGCGTCTGGGAGTTCGGCGCATGGCCCCAGAAGATCAGGCCGCGCAGGTTCGAGTCCTGGTCGATCAGGTCGTTCTTCTCGAGCACGCCGTCGACCCAGCGCGATACGGTCATGCCAGGCTTGCCCATCATGCCGGGCGCGTACTGCTTCTTGATCCACTCGAAGTCGACCTTCCAGGCCGACGCGAAGTGCTTGAACGAACCCTCGAGCAGGCCGTAGTAGCCGGGCAGCGAGTCGGGGTTGGGACCGACGTCGGTCGCGCCTTGCACGTTGTCGTGGCCGCGGAAGATGTTCGCTCCGCCGCCCGACACGCCGATGTTGCCGAGCGCGAGTTGCACGATGCAGGAGGCGCGCACCATCGCATTGCCGATCGTGTGCTGCGTCTGCCCCATGCACCAGACGATCGTGCTGGG
>JBAIYN010000256.1:0-1543 GCA_037915775.1 Burkholderiales bacterium
GTGAAGAACACCTCGACCGCGTCGGCCGACAGCTTCTTGATGTCGATGCCGGCGGCGCGCAGCCGGTCGACCTGGCTGACCGGAATGCCGCCCATGCGCTCCATCACGATCACGTTCTCGCAGCAGTAATCCCAGATCATTTCCGGGACGCGCAGCTGGCGCGAGCCGGCGAAGTTGCGCCGCAGCTGCGACGCGTTGGCCGCCTCGCGCATCAGGTCGAGCTCGTCGTGCAGGTACTTGTCGAACTCGGCCACCACCGCGCGCGGCCGCAGTCGCTTGCCGTCGCGCCACAGCCGTTCGACCAGCGCGGCGGCGATGTTCAGCAGCGCGAGGTCCTTGTCGATCGCCGCACGCATTCCCGGGCGCAGCACCTTGACCGCGACCGGTCGGCCCTCGTGCGCGCCCTGCTTCAGCGTCGCGAAGTGCACCTGCGCGATCGACGCGCTCGCCATCGGCGTCCGGTCGAATTCGGAGAACACATCGTCCAGCCTGCGGCCGAGGCCGCGCTCGATCTCGCGCACCGCGAGGTCGGAATCGAAGGGCGGCACCTTGTCCTGCAGCTTGGCCAGCTCGTCGGCGATGTCGACCGGCAGCAGGTCGCGCCGGGTCGACAGCACCTGGCCGAACTTCACGAAGATGGGCCCGAGATCCTCGAGCGCGCGGCGCAGCCGCACCCCGCGCGGTTCGCGCAGACGGCGGCCGAAGGTGACGACGCGCACCACGTACTGCAGCGCCGGACTCTTCAGGCTCGACAGCACGATCTCGTCCAGCCCGAAGCGGAAGACCGCGAACAGGATCCGCAGCAGCCGGAAGATGCGCATCAGCGCGACTCGCGCGGCTGGAGCTGGTCGATGCGCTTGGCGAGCCGCTCGACGGCGTCGCGCAGCGCGGCGACGTCGCGCGCGAAAGCCTCCGCCTCGGAGCGCGCCACCAGCAACGGGTTCTCGGCGACGAAGTAGTCGGCGGCGGTGGTCGCCAGTCTGGAACCGGCTTCCTGCGCCTGCGCGAACGCCGCCCGGAGAAAACCGACGATGCGCTGTGCGGCAGCGTCGCCGACGAAGCGCGACAACTCTTCCTCGGGCTCGGGACGCAGGTTCTGCAGCACGTAGGAGAGCGTCTGCGCGAACTCGGCATCGCCGGACAGGCGCACGTTGCGCATGATCGCTTTCGGATCCAGCAGCGCCTGCGGCAGAGCCGCCGCGTCCATCGAGATCGTCACGGCGGGCTCGGCAACCGCCGCGGCCAGCGTTCCGCCGTCGACGACGCCGAACTGCACGACGAAAGGCCCGCACTCGATGCGCGCGCTGCGTCCGGCAAACGGCGCCAGCCGATCGCGCGCCCAGCGCTCCCTTGCCAGAAGGCGATTGAGCAAGGCCAGCGCGGCGTCGGTCGCAAGTTGATCGAGCATGGGCAATGAAAAGGGCGCCCGAAGGCGCCCTCGATTGTCGCAGATGCGCGCTCTGTGCCTATGCAAGCTGCTGGATTCCCGCCAGCAGCCAGCCCGTCTTGCCGTCGATGGGCTTGGTGAGATTCCAGACTTCGT
>JBAIYN010000260.1:0-7493 GCA_037915775.1 Burkholderiales bacterium
TACCAGCTCGACTTCATCGACAAGTACATGGTGTGGCTGGGTGATTCCAACAAGACGCTCGCGCTGATCGCCAATGCGTTCGTGTGGAAGGAGGTGCCGCTCGCCACGATCCTGCTGCTGGTCACGATGAAGTCGATTCCGGCCGATCTGTACGGCGCGGCCAAGGTCGACGGCGCCAACGTCTGGCGGCGCTTCTTCCACGTCACGCTGCCGTCGCTGCGGCCGGGCTTCGCGCTGGTGGTGATCTACGAGACGATGATGGCGGTGCGGCATTTCGACCTGTTCTTCATCCTGACCGAAGGCGGCCCGGCCGAGGCCTCGCACGTGCTGGCCTGGCAGGTCTACGTCGAGACATTCCGCAAGCTGTCGTTCGGCACCGGCGCCGCACTCGCCTACGTGATGGCGCTGGTCACCTTCCTGCTCGCCTACTCGGTGATCCGCACCATCGGCCGCAAGCTATGACGAGCGCAACGCGTTCCGGCTTCACGCTGTCGCCGCGCCAGCTCCGGATGGGCCGGTCGTTGCTGCTCGCGCTCGCGTCGGTGCTGTTCCTGGCGTACGTGCTGGCGCCGATCGGCTGGCTGGTGTCGTCGTCGTTCCAGTCCGAGGCGGAAATCACGTCCAAGCCGCCGCACTGGATACCGCAGCAGCCGACGCTGGAGAACTTCCGCGCGATCTTCGCCGCCGAGGAAAAGCAGGTGACCTACGAGACGCGACGCCAGGGCGACCCGGCGACCGGCGGCTACATCCCGTCGACCGCGAAGAACCTGCTGCCCGGCATGGGCAACAGCCTGATCGTCGCGGTCGCCGTGGTGATCCTGAACCTCGTGGTCAGCATCCCGGCCGCGTACGCGATGGCGAAGATCCGCTTCATCGGCCGCTCGGCGTCGATCTACCTGATGCTGTCCACGCGCGTCATTCCCGACATCGCGCTGGTGGTGCCGTTCTTCCTCTTCATCCGCAAGCTCGGGCTGCTCGACAGCCTGACGTCGCTGGTGATCACGTACCTCGCGATCACGGTGCCGTTCAGCATCTTCATCCTGCTGAGCTACTTCGAGTCGCTGCCGGACGAACTCGACAAGGCCGCGCGCGTCGACGGCTGCTCGCGACTGCAGACGCTGCATCGCGTGTTCCTGCCGCTCGCGCTGCCCTCGCTGGTCGCGGTGGTGCTGTTCTCTTTCCTGACGAGCTGGAACGAATTCCTGCTCGCGTTGATGTTCACGCAGACGCCGGCGTCGCAGACGATGCCGATCATCGTCGCGTCGTTCACGTCGGATTTCACGATCAGCTTCTCTTTCATCAACGCCGCCGGCGTGCTGGCGATCATTCCGCCGGTGATCCTGGCCATCATGTTCGAGCGCTACATCGTTTCCGGCCTGACCGCGGGTGCGGTCAAGGGCTGAGGAGATTCACTTGGCGCGCATCCAGTTCCGCAACGTCGGCAAGCGCTACCCGAACGGCTTCGTCGCGCTGGCCGGCCTGAACCTCGAGATCGCCGACCGCGAGTTCCTCGTGCTGCTCGGTCCGTCGGGCTGCGGCAAGTCGACCACGCTGAACATGATCGCCGGCCTGGAAGAGGTCACCGAGGGCGAGCTGCGCTTCGACGACGAGATCGTCAACGACACGCCGCCGCACCGGCGCGACGTGGCGATGGTGTTCCAGAGCTACGCGCTGTACCCGCACAAGTCGGTCTACGAGAACATTGCCTTCGGCCTGCGCATGCGCAAGCACCCGGCGGACGAGATCGACCGGCGCGTGCGTGACGCCGCCCGGCGCCTCGAGATCGAAGCGCTGCTCGAGCGACGCCCGCACCAGCTGTCGGGAGGCCAGCGCCAGAGGGTGGCGCTCGGACGAGCGATGGTGCGCCAGCCGGCGGTGTTCCTGATGGACGAGCCGCTGTCGAACCTCGATGCGGCGCTGCGCATCTCGATGCGCGCCGAGATCAAGCAGCTGCACCATTCGATGCAGACGACGTTCGTGTACGTCACGCACGACCAGGCCGAGGCGCTGACGCTCGCCGACCGCATCGTGGTGATGCGCGACGGCGTGGTGCAGCAGATCGGCACCGCCGACCAGATCTACGAGCAGCCGCGCAACATGTTCGTCGCTTCGTTTCTCGGCAATCCGCCGATCAACTATCTGGAAGGGACCGTGGCCGCCGAAGGCGATGCAGCCTATTTCAGCGGCAGCGACCTGCGGCTCAAGCTGCCGCGCCATCTGGTCCGCAAGGCGCGCGCGGCGGCCGGCAACCCGGTCGTGCTCGGCATCCGCGCCGAGGATGTCAGCGAGCAGGCGCAGGTCGGCGAGGACCAGCGCGTGCGCGGCGCGGTCGAGTCGGTGCTGCCGGTCGGGTCGGACCAGTTCCTCGGCCTGCGCACCGCGGGCGGCCAGATGTTCCTGCGCGTCAACAAGGAGCGCCGCCACACCGAGGGCGAGCACGTGACGCTGGCGGTCAACACGGAACGGCTGCACCTTTTCGACAAAGGCAGCGCCGAAAGCCTGCGCGAATGAGGCGGATGCTGCGATGAAACCGGGTTCGTTCCGTTATCACCGGCCGGCCACGATCGACGAGGCGGTGGCGCTGCTCGCCGAGCATGGCGACCAGGCCAAGCTGATCGCCGGCGGGCAGAGCCTGGTCCCGATGATGAACATGCGGCTCGCACAGCCCCAGGAGCTGATCGACGTGAACGGCGTGGCGGGGCTCGACTCGATCCGCGAGGACGGCGCGTTCATCGAGATCGGCGCACTCGCGCGCCATCAGGAACTCGCCGACTCCGAGCTGCTGCGCTGGCGCTGCCCGTTGCTCGCCGAGGCGGCGGCCGGCATCGGCCACTATGCGATCCGCCAACGCGGCACGATCGGCGGCAGCCTTGCGAGCGCCGACCCGGCCGCGCAGTTGCCGCTGATCGCGGTCACGCTCGACGCGCAGATCGCCACCGTCAGTCCGCGCGGCCGCCGCACGCTGCGCGCGGCGGAATTCTTCCGCTACGTGATGACCACGGCGCTGGAGCCGGACGAGATCATTGTCGCGGTCCGCTTCCCGGTCTTTGCAGCCGGCGAAGGCAGTGCCTATCAGGCGTTCGCCCGGCGCAGCGGAGATTTCGCGATCGTCGCGGTCGCCGCCGATGTGCTGCTGCACGCCGGGCGCGTCGAGCGCCTGCGGCTCGGGCTCCGCGGCGTGGCGGCCACACCGGTTCGCTTCGACGCGCTCGCCGCAGCCCTGCAGGGACGCGCGGCCGATGAGCACTGGGCGGGCCAGGCCGCGCTTCTGTACCGCGACGGCGTCGAGGTCGACGACAGCCCGCGCATTCCCGCCATCTACCGGCGCGAGCTGGTCGAGGTCCTGGTCAAACGCGCCCTCCTTCGCGCGCTGGAGCGCGCGCGCACGAATTCATGATGAACAAGCTGCCGATCGTCCTGAACGTGAACGACCGCGAATACGAGATCGCGGTCGAACCGAGAAAACTGCTTTCCGACGCGCTGCGCGAGGACTGCCGGCTCACCGGCACGCACGTCGGCTGCGAGCACGGCGTCTGCGGCGCCTGCACGGTCGAGATGGACGGGCGCCCGATCCGCGCCTGCCTGACGTTCGCGGTCCAGGCGCAGGGCAGCCGCCTCCGCACGGTGGAAGGCGTGGCGACCGACGGCCGCCTGTCGCCGCTGCAGCAGGCGCTGCACGAGGCGCACGGCCTGCAGTGCGGCTTCTGCACGCCGGGCATCGTGATGACGTTCGAGGCGTTCCTGCGCCGCCATCCGAACCCGTCCGAGGCCGAGGTGCGCGACGTCCTCGCCGGCAACCTGTGCCGCTGCACCGGCTATCACAACATCGTCGCCGCGATCATGGAGGCGGCGCGGCGCATGCGGGGAGACGAGCAAAGTGTCGCGGCCTGAGTTCCGCTATATCGGCCGGCCGCTGCCGCGCAAGGAGGACTATCGGTTCCTCACCGGCACCGGCCGCTACCTCGACGACATCGAGATTCCCGGCGCGCTGCACGCGGTGTTCATCCGCTCGCCGCACGCGCATGCGCGCATCCTGTCGATCGACACGGCGGCGGCACGCCAGATGCCGGGCGTGGTCGCGATCGTCACCGGCCGCGACGTCGCGCAGTGGACCACGCGCCACCGGATGGCGCCGCCGATCGAAGGCCTGCAGCCGGTCGAGATGGACACGCTGCCGATCGAACGGGTGCGCTTCCAGGGCGACCCGGTCGCGTGCATCGTCGCGACCGACCGCTATCGCGCGGAGGACGCGGCCGAGCAGGTCGTGGTCGACTACGAACCACTGGAGGCGGTGACCGACATGCGGCGCGCGCTCGCCGCCGACGCACCCAAGGTCGACGAAACGCTTCCGTCCAACCTCGTCTCGCATCAGACCTATGCGCATGGCGACGTCGCGGCGCGCCTGCGGCAGGCGCACCGCGTGGTCGAGGCTACGTTCTCGCAGCACCGGCAGACGCACGTCCCGATCGAGACGCGCGGATGCATCGCGGTGTGGGACGAGGGCCGGCAGCACCTGAGCTTCCACGTCGGCTGCCAGGTGCCACACCCGTACCGCACCCAGCTCGCGAATCGCCTGCGCCTTACCGAATCGCAGGTCACCGTGCTGTCGCCGGACGTCGGCGGCGGCTTCGGCCAGAAGATCACGCTGTACCGCGAGGAGCTGACGATCGCGGCGCTCGCGCGCCACCTGAAGCAGCCGGTGCGCTGGCGCGAAGACCGGATGGAGAACCTCACCTCGTCGACGCAGGCGCGCGAGGACTGGTGCCGCACCCGCTCCGCCGTCGACGCCGATGGCCGCCTGCTCGCGCTCGAACTCGAACTGATCGAGGACTTCGGCGCCTACTGCTTCTACCCCGGCAACTACCTCGCGCGCGTGGTGGCGATGATCCTGACCGGGCCGTACAAGGTCCAGGACTACGCGTTCGACGTCAAGGTCGTGCTGACCAACAAGGTCGGCAACGCGCCGATGCGCGCGCCGATGGCGATCACCAGCTGGGTGATGGAAGGCACGATGGAGGCGATCGCGCGCGAGCTGAAGCTCGACCCGATGCAGGTGCGCCGCGCCAACATGATCGAGGCGGCCGACCTGCCGTACACGATGCCGACCGGCGAGGTGCTGCGCGATGTCACGCCGCGCGAAACGTTCGAAGCCGCGCTGGCGGCGATCGACGAGGCGGGGTTCCGCCGCCGCCAGCGCGACGCGCGCGCGCAGGGACGCCTTCTCGGCCTGGGCGTGTGCGTGGTGATCGAATCTACGACCTACGGCTCGGCGTTCTACAAGTCGGCCGGCATTCCGGGCTCGGGCCACGAAGCGGCGTGGCTGCGCATCGAGCCGACGGGCGCGGTGAACGCCTCGGTCGGACTCGGCCCGACGGGCCAGGGCTACGAGACCGCGCTCGCGCACGCGGTGGCAGAAGGTCTCGGCGTCGATCCGGCCCACGTGCGCATCCATCTCGGCAACACCGACGTGGCGCCGTACGGCATGGGCAGCCGCGGCGCACGCGGCGGCACCGCCGGCGGCGGCGTGCTGTACCTGTGCGCGCGCGACGCGCAGGCGAAGCTGCTGGCGATCGCCGCGCGCCTGCTTGCCGTGGCCGATGCATCGTCGCTGCGGCTGGTCGATGGGCGCGTGCAGCGCCGCGCTGGCACCGAATGGGCCGATGCCGGCCTGGCGCTCGCCGATCTCGCGCGCGTCGCGTACCTCGATCCGCTCGCGCTGCCGGAGGCAATGGCGCCGGGGCTGGACTTCAGCAGGACCTACGACCCGCCGCCGATGACGTATTCGAACGCGACCCATGTCTGCGAGGTCGAAATCGACTCGGCCACCGGCGGCCTGCGCATCCTGCGCTACCTCGTCGCGGAAGACTGCGGCACCGTGCTCAACCCGGTGGTCGTCGAAGGTCAGCAGCACGGCGCGATCGCGATGGGCCTGTCCGGCGCATTGTTCGAGCAGGTGATCTACGACGAGAGCGGGCAGATCCTGACCGGCACGCTGGCCGACTACATGGTGGCCACCGCCACCGAACTGCCCGCCTTCGAGATCCTGCCCATGCACACGCCGAGCCGGTTCACGCCGGCCGGCATCAAGGGCATGGCCGAAGGCGGCGTGATGGGCGCGATCGGCGTGATCACCAACGCGGTCAATGATGCGTTGGCACCGCTCGGCGTCGTCGCCGACCGTCAACCCCTGACGCCGATGTACCTGCGCGAACTCATTCGCAATGCAGGCGCGGCGCGACCGGAGAAATCGACGTGAGCACGGAGCTTCAGCAGATCGGCTTCATCGGCCTGGGCATCATGGGCCGCAGCATGGCGGGCCATCTGCAGCGGGCGGGTCACGCGCTGCATCTGCACAACCGTTCGCGTGGCGGCGCCGAGGCATTGCTGGCGCAGGGCGCCCGCTGGCACGACTCGCCGGGCGAGGTCGCCGCGGCGAGCGACATCGTGATCACGATGGTCGGCTTCCCGTCCGACGTCGAAACGATCTACCTCGGTCCGCGCGGGATCGTCGAATCCGCCCGCCCGGGCACGCTGCTGATCGACATGACCACGTCGAGCCCGCAGCTGGCGCGCCACATCGCACACGCCGCCACCCAGCGCGGCCTGCAGGCGCTCGACGCGCCCGTGTCGGGCGGCGAGATCGGGGCGCGCGAGGCACGCCTGTCGATCATGGTCGGCGGCTACGCACAGGCCTTCGAGCGTGCCCTGCCGGTGCTGGGCCTGATGGGCCCGAACGTCGTGCTGCAGGGCGAACCCGGCAGCGGCCAGCACACGAAGATGTGCAACCAGATCATCATCGCGTCGACGATGCTCGGCGTCTGCGAAGGCCTCGCCTACGCAAGGCGCGCGGGCCTCGACCCGCAGACTGTGCTCAGCAGCATCGGCAGCGGCGCCGCCAGCAGTTTCCTGCTGAACAATCTGGCTCCGCGCATGCTCAAGGGCGATTTCGCGCCCGGCTTCTTCACCGAGCATTTCATCAAGGACATGAGCATCGCGATCGACGAGGCCGACCGCATGGGGCTCGATCTTCCCGGGCTCGCGCTGGCCAAGCGCCTGTATGACCGGCTCGCCGCACAGGGCCATGCGCGCGACGGCACGCAGGTTCTGATCAAGCACTACGAGCCCTGATCCGCGATGGATATCGCCGGCGAACACCGCATTCCCGTTCCCCAGCAGCAGGTCTGGAACGCGCTGAACGATCCGGACGTGCTGAAGGCATGCATTCCGGGCTGCCGCGAGCTCGAGAAGACCTCGGAGACGGAGTTCAGGTCCGTCGTCGTCGCCAAGGTCGGCCCGGTCAGCGCCACCTTCAAGGGCAACGTGTCGCTGCTCGATCTCGATCCGCCGCATGCCTACACGATCGCAGGTCAGGGCCAGGGCGGCGCAGCCGGATTCGCGAAGATGAAGGCGCGCGTGATGCTCAGCGAGGACGCCCAGGCCACGCTGCTGCGCTACGAGGCGCAGGCCGAGATCGGCGGCAAGCTCGCCAGCAT
>JBAIYN010000470.1:0-3698 GCA_037915775.1 Burkholderiales bacterium
GCCTCCTCGGCCCGCTTGCGCTCGGTGATGTCGCGGATCGCGGCCACGACGATCGTGCGGCCATCGAGTTGCAGCCGGTTGGCGTTGATCTCCACCGGAAACACGGCGCCGTCGCGGCGCTTGTGCCAGCGCAGCGGCACGCTGAGCGCACCCACGGCCTGCTGGATCGACCGCCGCGTCTGCTCCGGCTCGGTCGAGATGTCGAGGACGGTCAGCGCGAGCAGCTCCGCGCGTGTGTAGCCGTACATTCTTTCCGCGGCCGGATTGACGTCGACCAGACGCAGCGACTCTGCGTCGACCAGGACGATCGCGTCGGATTCGGTTTCGAACAGCAGCCGGTAGCGCGCCTCGCTCGCGCGCATCCGTTCTTCGGCGCGCCGCCGCTCGGTGATGTCGCGCGCGATCGCCAGTGCGTGGGGTTCGCCGCAGTATTCGATCGGCAGATAGCGCAGCTCGACGTCGAAGCGCTCGCCGTTCTTGCGCACCGTGGCCGTCTCGAGCTGGCTCTCGTGCCCCGCCAGCGCGTGTTCGATCATCGCGACGCGCTGGGCAACGCCTTCCGCTGAAATGCGATCGCCGAAGCCGCCGCCTATGACTTCGTCGCGCGTGTAGCCGTACATGGCCGTGAAGGCCGCATTGACGTCGACGATGCGAACGTGGCGATCCCACAGCACCAGCGCGTCGGCAGAACCATCGAAGATCGCGCGGTACTGTTCTTCGCGCTGCTGCAGCGCTTCGACGGCCGCCTTGCGCTCCGTGATTTCGCGAGTCGACGCGAGGATGCGCGGCACGCCGCCGATCATGGCGGGCTTCAGTACGACCTCGTCCCAGTGCAGGCTGCCGTCCCGGTTGCGGCGATGCCACTCGAAACGCACTGTCTGCCCGCGCTTGGCTGTTTCGATGTACCGCATCGCATCGGCCGCGGTGTACGGCGGCACGTTGGCGCTGAAGTCCGCGATGCTCAGCTTCACCATTTCATCGGCCGTCCAGCCATACGCGCTGCATGCCCTGGGATTGACGTCGACAATCGCGCCCGTGTCCCAGTCGTGCACGAGGATTGCGTCCTCGGTGGCTTCGAAGATCGCGCGGTAGCTCAATTCCGAGGCGTGCAGGGCGGCTTCGGCGCGGATGCGCTCCATCTCCGCCCCGGCGCGCGTCGCGAAGATGCGCAGCAGCGCCTCGGTCAGTTCGCGATCTGCAATCGGCTTGCGGTCGAGCGCCACGAGGTTGCCGAGCTGCGTGCCGGCGCTGTCCAGGATCGAATAGCCTGCGTAGGCGTCGAAGCCCTTGCCGGCGAAGATCGTCCCGGGTCCGAACTCCGCGTGCACGCCGGTCGGCACGAAGCGCGATTCGCGCCCGATGATGTGTCTGCACGGCGTTTGCGCCACGTCGTATTCGACCGGGCCCAGCAGGCGGCCGTCGACGCATAGTGCCAGCGTGCGCATCCGCTGCCGGCGTTCGTCGACGAATTCGGCGATCAGCGCCACGTCGGTGGCGAGGATGCGCGCCAGCGCGAGCACCAGGTCCTCGAAGACGTGGCCGGGTCGCGCGCTCGACACCGCATGCGCGGCCGCGGTCGTGCGCGACAGGATGTCGCGCAGCTTGGCATCGTCGGCAACGGGTTCGGGGTCTCGCTTCATGGCGCCTCGCGTGACCAGTGTAGAAGCCGGCGCCGCGTGTGGCGCGGCCGGTTACACGACAGAAACAAAGCGATACCCGGCGGAAACCGGAGCCATTCGCGGGCCGCTTCGGGGCGCCCGCAACGGATTGCCGTTGTCCCGCCGGACGATCAGGCGTCGACCGGCGGCACGAACATGTAGCCGGCGCCGCGCACGGTCTGGATCGCGAGCGGCCGGTCGGGGTCGACCTCGACCTTGCGGCGCAGGCGCGCGATCCGGATGTCGATCGAGCGGTCGAAAGGCTCCCACTCGCGGTTGCGCGTCAAGGTCAGCAGGCGATCGCGCGTGAGGACCTTGTTCGGATGCTCGATGAAGGTCTTCAGCAGGTCGAACTCCATCGCGGTGATCGCGACGTCGGCGCCGCCTTCGTCGAGCAGCCGCCGCGCATCGAGATCGAGCGTGCACTTGCCGATGCGCGGGCGTGCACGCACTGCAGCAGACGGCGGCGAGCCCGCCGGCCGCAGCCGGCGCAGCACGCTCTTCAGCCGCGCCCGTAGTTCGCGCGGATCGAACGGCTTGGCAATGTAGTCGTCGGCGCCGACCTCGAGTCCGACCACCCGGTCGACCACGCCGTCGGCGGCCGTGACCATGATGATGCCGACGTTGTAGCGCTCGCGCAGATGGCGCGCGAGCGTCAGCCCGTCTTCGCCGGGCAGCCCGACATCCAGCAGCACCACGTCCGGAACATTGCGTGCGATGGCGGCGCGCATCTCGGTGCCGTCGGCGGCGCCGTCGACCTCGTAATCGTGCGCGCGCAGGTACTCGAGCAGCATGCGGCGCACGTCGGCATCGTCATCGACCACCAGCACCCGCACGCTCGCCACGTTGGTCCTCCAGCCCGGCCAGATTGGCCGGAAGTATAGAAATGCCGCGCATGAATGCGATCGGTACAAACCGTTACACAGCGTTGCGCAACTGAAAGCGGCGCGATACCCGCGCTTTCTACAGTGCCCTCCATCGACAACGCCGGCGCCGCCGGATCCGAGGAGAGCACCGATGAACACTGCCGGAAAGCCGTCCGCCGCCGTCGCATCGGCGTGCGTCGCGACGCCGGCCGGCGCCACGAGCTTCGGCGACATCAAGCGCAGCTATGCATCGACGCCCGCCACCAACGAGCTGCGCTACGAATTCGACCGCGCGCCGGAACTGGAGGCCTGGGCGCGCCGCGCGCAAGACGCAAACGGATTTGGAAGCGCCGCGACCGATACCACTCACCTGCCGCATTCCCGTGATGCGCGGCAATCTCTTCCACGCACCGACCGCACGTACGGCCTCGCCGAGATTTTCGTGACGCTCGGCACCGCACTCGCCGCCGCGGCTCGCCGCGGGCTCTCGCGCTGGCGGCGGCAGCGCGACCAGCGCGCCACCGTGCACGTACTGCGCGGGCTCGATGCACGCACGCTGCGCGACATCGGGCTGACCGAGACCGAGACGTCGTCGACAGCCGCCGATCTGGCCGGCGCGGCCGAGGCCGGCCGCAGCCGGGTCCTGATCACGATGCGCAGCCTGTCGCTCTGAAACCCCTGTCCTTTTCCACCACCCCTGAAGGAGGTTGCACCATGGAAGCAGTCACAGATGTCGTCAATCCCCAGGCCGCACAGCAGGCGGCCAGCCGCTACTCGAAGTGCGTCGAAGTGTCCAAGCGCGTGCGCTGGGACATCGACCGCGACGTGATTCGCGGCCGGCAGTTCGATTTCAGCAAGAAGTTCCTGCCCGATGCGCTGTCGCGCCAGGGCACGCTGGCCTTTCTCTCGCCGGCCGAGCACCGGTTCCTCAGCCAGATCCAGGGCCGCACCTATGCCAACACGTTCGGACTGGTCGAGCGCTTCATCGGGCCGAAGATCGCCGAGCTGAGCCGCGACTACTGGCTCGGCGACCAGAAGGCGTTCGAGGCGCTGGTGCGTTTCACCGACGAGGAGCTGAAGCACCAGGAACTGTTCCGTCGCCTCGATGCGATGGCCGCCGCTGGCGTGCCGGCGGGCTACACCTACGTGCCGCAGCCGAACGACGTGGCCGGCT
>JBAIYN010000021.1:0-7135 GCA_037915775.1 Burkholderiales bacterium
GGGCTGGCGAGCTGCGCCTGCGGCGTCGCGGTCCAGGCGATCGTCGGCACCGCGCCGCTGGCGAGATACTGCGCGGGCGCCTCCTGCCAGGCCGGCTTCAGCGCCATCACGGATGCCGCCAGCGCCAGATCCTCGACCGTGTGCGCGAACACGCCGATCTCGTCGAGCGTGTCGCAGATCGGCTTCACGCCCGAGCGTGGCACCAGCCGCGGCGACGGCTTGTATCCCGCCACGCCACAGAACGACGCCGGGCGAATCACCGAGCCCGCGGTCTGCGTGCCGAGCGCCAGCGGCGCGAAATGCGCGGCGACGGCGGCGGCGCTGCCGCTCGACGAGCCTCCCGGCGTGTGCGCGAGATTGTGCGGATTGTGCGTGACGCCGGGCGTGAACGTCGCCAGTTCCGCCGTCACCGTCTTGCCGAGCCCGAACGCGCCTGCATTGGCGAGCAGCGCGACCACTGCTGCGTCCGCCGGCGGGCGGTGCGACGCATAGATCGGGGAACCGTAGCCGGTCGGCATGTCGGCGGTGTCGATCAGGTCCTTGATCGCCACCGGAATGCCGTGCAAAAGGCCGCGGCGCGCGCCGTTGGCCTGCAGGCGATCGAGTTCGCGCGCGATCGAAAGCGCCCGATCGGCGTCGAACCAGACGAACGCCTGCACCTCGCGTTCGCGCGCATGAATCGCATCGATGAAGGAGCGCGTGACGATCTCGCTCGTCGCTTCGCCGTCGGCAATCATGCGCGCCAGCCGCGCTGCGGACAGGCGATGCAGAGGCAGCTTCATTTCGTGCTCCCGGTCGGTTCGTCCTTGCGCGCGCGACGGGCGTCCTCGACGCCGGTGCGCGCCTCTTCTCCGGTCTGCGGTTTCGCGGTCGCGGCGGCGGCACCGGCCAGCACCACGGCCGCCGGAATCGCGGCACGCGCGGACAGTGCGGCCGACTGTTTCAGGAACCGGCGCCGACCCGGATAGCGATTGCGCTGATTGACCAATGCCGACTCCTCGATTGCCTGAAGGATCGTCGAAGGATAACGCGTCACTCCGACTCGCTGCACATCGAGCGTATGCGGATCGTAAATTCATCCACGCCCATCAAGGCGTAGGGATTCGCGATCCCCTGCTCCTCCCGCAGCCACTTCGCCTGCAGGTGATAGGCGAGCGTCTCGCGCGCCGCGATGCATGGGTACCGCATGCCCGTCGCCTCCTGCACGTGATGCACCAACTCATGCAGGAGGGTGCTGCGGTCCCTGACGCTGTCAGCGCGCCATGCGGTCGAAAGATTGACCGTCCGTGATTCCCGCTTGTACAGCGCCACGACCGACGCGCCTTCCGGGGCGTCGGGGCCGTACGCGAGTTGCACCAGCACGTCGGGCGAGACCTGTCGCACCTGCGGCGGCGCCGGGGTTTCGCAGCCGATCTGGAGCGCGATCCAGACGAGCAGCACGCCGACGAGTCCATCCATAACCGGGTCTTCGTTCGCGCGCCGGCTTCCGTCGCAGCGCGCCGATGACAATGAGATTCATCGTGCCGTCATCCGGCGGCATCGATAGTGACCCAGTTCAATCGGCGCGCCGATATCACTCCCCGACGATCGACAACGAACTCAGAGGAACAGGTCCGGCAGCAGCTGCTTCGAGCCGGGCACCACCGAGTACTTGTCGAAATCAGTGGCTCCGGCACGCTTCAGCACCTCTTCGTCGATGTAGAAGTTGCCGGTGTTCGCGGTCGCCTCGAGGTTGAGAATCGCGTAGGCAGCGTCGGCCATGATCTGCGGCGTACGGCAATGCTCGGGCTTCACGCCCGGAATCATCTGCAGCGCCGCGGTCTGGATCACGGTGCGTGGCCACAGCGCATTAACCGCAATGCCGTAGCTGCGGAATTCCTCGGCATGGCCGAGCACGCACATGCTCATCCCGTATTTGGCCATCGTGTAGGCGACGTGCGGAGCAAACCAGCGCGGATTCAGGTTCAGCGGCGGCGACAGCGTCAGAACGTGCGGATTGCGTCGACGCTCGCCGGACTGCTTCAGGTAGGGCAGGCAGGCCTGCGTGACGAGGAACGTACCGCGCACGTTCACTCCGAACATCAGGTCGAAGCGCCTGATCGGCGTCGCCTCGGTATTGGTCAGATTGATCGCGCTGGCGTTGTTGATCACGATGTCGATGCCGCCGAATTTCTCCGCGGTCCGTTTCGCCGCATCGACGACCTGGGCCTCTTCACGGATGTCGACCTGCAGCGGAAGGCACTGGCCGCCCGCCTCCTCGATTTCCTTGGCGGCGGTGTAGATGGTGCCCGGAAGTTTCGGGTGCGGCTCCGTGGTCTTGGCGGCAATGGCGACGTTCGCGCCGTCGGCGGCGCAGCGCGTGGCGATGGCCAGTCCGATGCCGCGCGAGGCGCCGCTGATGAAGATCGTCTTTCCTTTCAGGCTCATGATTCCTCCGATTTGCGTGCCACCGTGATCGCGATGCGCTTGCCCGAAGACCGGCTGATCCGGTCTTCGCGGGTGATGATCGTCATGCCGTCGAGCGCGTCCATGACCAGCGCCGGGGCGAAACAAGCGTAGCGCCGGCCGCGCGCGTCGAATTGATCCGCGCCGTCTGGCGCCTCGGTCACACGCCAGCTCAGGTACAGGGTGCCGCCGGGGCGGGTGATTCGGACCAGGCTGCGCACGGCGTCCGGAATCTCCTCGCGCGGCAGATGCATGATCACGGTTTCGCATAGAACGTTGGCGAACCGATCGGTGACCTCCGGCAGCAGTGGCAACGCGGCATGGCGGAACTCGAGCGAGGGGAAGCGCCGCCTCGCCTCGGCCAGCAGTCCTTCGGATGCGTCGTAGCCGACCGCCGGATACCCGTGCGCGTCCAGCCATGCGACGTCGCGACCGCTGCCGCAGCCGATGTCGACGGTCGCCGCAGCAGGCACAAACCAGCGCTGCAGATCCGCGTACAGATCGGTGGGCGTGTCCTGGCCGAGCCACTCGTCCGCGTATTCCGCGGCGTGGCGGTCGTAGGCGGCCAGCGTGGAATCAGCGCGCATCCGCCTCGATTCCCTGTCTTTCGCGCATCAGTGTCGCGATATGCGGCACCAGCCGCTCGCGCACACGCGCGTACAACGCAGGCGCCGGATGAAATCCGTCCTCGGCAAACAACGAACCGTGGGTGACGCCGTCCATCGCCACGTGCGACACGCCCGGCTGCGTCCTCGCCCAGCGTGCCTGCGCGTCGTTGTTGCGGCGGGACAGCTTGCCGCCGAGCCACGCAAGCGGCTGCGGAAGCGCGGGGAACAGGTCCAGGTCCGGCGCGGCCGGAAACACGACGTGATTCACCCCAGCGTGCGTGCGCAGCCAGGCCGCGATCTCGCCGCGCCGGCGCAATGCCTGCTGCAGCGGCACCTCTTTCGTGATGTCGTTCACGCCGACCACGATCACCGCCACGTCGGCCCGATCGACGTGTCCGTGCATCAGCTTGTGCAGGACGCCCTCGGACGTCAGTCCGCTTTGCGCGATGAGCTGCCAGCGCACCGCTCCGCTCAGCCGCTGCGCGAGCTCGCGCGCCAGCGGCAGCGCAAGCGCGTCATCCTGCGTGCGCGCGCCCACGCCTGCCGCGCTCGAATCGCCGGCCACAAGCAGGCGCAGCACGACATCGCCTGCTCCGGCCACGCCCGCGCGCGGTCCGGGAGGCTCGGACAACTCGAGTGCCGAAGCGCGCACGCGCCGCGCCTGTGCGTAGATCAGCGGAGCGAGCAGCACCTTGGCCGCGGCGTGCATCATGGCGGGATCTGCGCGACGAGAAGCTGCGCGTCAGGGCCGCGCCGGCCGCGGCCACAGGATCATCTGTGTGCATTGGAACAGCGCGATCGTCTTGCCCGACCCGCCATCGCCGCCCACCTCGGTCACGGTGGCATCCCACACCTGCGTGGTGCGCCCCAGATGCGCAGCGCGTGCGACCGTTTCTATCGCACCCGCGGTCGCGGTGCCGAGAAAGTTCGTCTTCAGTTCGACCGTGGTGAAGTTTTCCGCGCCTTCGGGCAGATGCGCGGCGCATGCGTAGCCGCACGCGGTGTCGGCCAGCGCGATCACGCTGGCGGCGTGCAGGAAACCGTTCGGCGCCAGCAACTCGTCGCGGATCGGCAGGCGCACGTGCAGTTCACGTTCGTCGAGCCGCAGCACCTGCAGCCCCATCAGGCCGGGCAGGCGGCCCGCCCCGCGCGCGTTGAGAGCTTCGACCGTGATGTCACGACGCAGCCGCATCGCCGCCTCACGCGAAGCGGGAGAAATCCGGTTTGCGCCGCTCGAAGAAGGCGGTGAAGGCCTCCTTGGCCTCGGGGCTTCCGAGCATCCTGCCGAACGTGGTCGCTTCGTCGACGATGGTCTTCTCGACCACTGCCTTCCAGCCGGACTTCATCAGCCGCTTGGTTTCGCGCACCGAGGCGGGCGGCAGCGCGGCAAAGCGCGCCGCCTGCTTTCTCGCGTACGCGAGCACTTCATCCGGCGGCAGGATGCGGTTGACGATCTTCATCTCGACCGCCTCTTCGGCGCTGATCGGCTCGGACAGCAGCAGCTTCTCGGCCGCCTTGTGATAGCCCGCCGCCAACGGCACCAGCAGCGAAGACGCGAACTCCGAACACAGGCCGAGCGACACGAACGGCATCGAGAACATCGCGTTGTCGGCGCAGTAGACGAGGTCGCAGTGCATAAGCATCGTAGTCCCGATGCCGACCGCCGCGCCATTGACGGCCGCGACCACCGGCTTTTCCGCATAGCCCAGCGCCTGCATGAACCTGAACACGGGCGCGTTCATGCCTTCGCGCGGCGGGTTCTTCAGGAAATCCTCCAGGTCGTTGCCGGCGGTGAAGATATCCGGCTGACCATGGATCAGCAGCGCGCGCACCGATGCGTCGTCGTGCGCGGCGCCGATCGCCTCGGCAAGCTGCGTGTACATCGCCACCGTGATGGCGTTCTTCTTCTCGGGGCGCGCGATCTCGATGCGGGCCACTCCGTCTGCAGTTTCGGTCCTGATCGTCATCCGCGGGTTCCTTGACGTTGCATGAATTGCCGCAGGCCGGCACGCGCCTGATCCTGCACCTTGCGCTGAAGAAACGGGGTCCAGCCTAGCAGCAGGCCGGGCAGTCCGAGCGCCTGACGCGACCAGCGATGGAAATCGAACCGGTCGACGTGTTCGACGATCGCGCCGGCACGCAGCCGCATCCTCGCATCGATCACGTTGACGACGGGTCGGCCGGTCTGACTGAATGTGTAATGGGCGATCCACCGCACCCGCGCGCTGTCCGCTTCTTCGCTCAGTGTCCGGTGTTCGATGCGCAGGTCCCCGGCGCGACCGACCAGCATCTGCCACATCGCGCGCACCTCGCGCGCATCGAGCCTGCCGAAGGCCGGGTCCGCGAACGTTGCTTCGTCCGCATACAGCGCAGCCATCGTGCGCCAGTCGCGCGCCGCGAAGGCGTCATAAAAGCGGGCTGCGACCGATTCGCTCATGGTCGACCAGGCAAACCGGCGTCAACGCCGGTTCGCAACGGCAAGCACGACCGCGGCGCGCGCGGCGAGGTTCTCGCCGTTCGCATCGACCGACCAAATCGATGCTTCGGCGAAGCTGACCTGCCGTCCGGCACGTGTCACTTCGGCGCGGCAGCGCAGTCGCGCACCCTGCGCCGCACGCAGCAGGCTCACGTTGATGCTCGTCGTCAGCGGCATCGCGTCGGGCCCGGTCAACGTGAAGGCTGCTGCTCCCGCGCAGTGATCCGCCAGTGTCGTCAGCAGGCCGGCGTGCACGACGCCGGTCTGCTGCAGGTGGTGCGGCGCGATTTCGACCGTCGCCTCGCACCAGCCCGCGCCGATATCGGTCAGGCGAATGCCGTTCTCGTTCACGAACGGCGCGTCGGTGAATCCGCGCTCGAGCAGTGCGCGACGGTCGATTCCGGCGACTGCCGTCACGCGATCAGATCCGCTCGAAGATTCCGGCTGCACCCATTCCGGTGCCGACGCACATCGTCACCATGCCGTACTTGAGGTTCTTGCGGCGCAGTGCGTGCACCACGGTCGCCGAGCGGATCGCGCCGGTCGCGCCGAGCGGGTGCCCGAGCGCGATCGCGCCGCCGATCGGGTTGACCTTGCTCTTGTCGAGCCCGAGGTCGTTGATGACGGCGAGAGCCTGCGCGGCGAACGCCTCGTTCAGTTCGATCCAGCCCATGTCCTCGGCCTTGAGTCCCGCAAGCCGCAGCGCGACCGGAATCGCCTCCTTCGGTCCGATCCCCATGATCTGCGGCGGCACGCCGCGGATCGCGAACGACACGAAGCGCGCCAGCGGCGTCAGATTGAACTGCTTGACGGCTCTCTCGCTGGCGACGATCAGCGCGCCGGCGCCGTCCGAGGTCTGCGAACTGTTTCCGGCGGTCACGCTGCCCTTGACGGCGAACACCGGCCTCAGCTTCGCCAGCGCCTCGACGTTCGTGTCGGCGCGCGGGCCTTCGTCGAGGTCGACCTTGCGCGACTTCACGTCAAGCTCGCGCTTGCCCAGGTTGGGGATCTTCTCCACGACTTCGATCGGCGTGATCTCGTCCTTGAACTCACCGGACTTCTGCCCGGCGATCGCCTTCATGTGCGACTGGTAGGCGAACTCGTCCTGCATCTCGCGCGTGACTTTCCACTGCGCGGCGACCTTCTCCGCGGTCAGTCCCATCCCATAGGCGATGCCGATGTTCTCGTCGCGCTCGAAGATGTGGGTGTTGAACGACGGCTTGTTGCCGGTCATCGGCACCATGCTCATCGATTCGGCGCCGCCGGCGATCATCACGTCGGCCTCGCCGACGCGGATGCGGTCGGCCGCGATCGCCACCGCATTCAGTCCGGACGAGCAGAAGCGGTTGATCGTCATGCCGCCGACGCTGTTGGGCAGCCCCGACAGCAGCACCGCGATGCGCGCCATGTTGAGTCCCTGCTCGGCCTCCGGCATCGCGCAGCCGATGATCGCGTCCTCGATCGCATTCGGGTCGAGCGACGGCACCTGCGCCAGCGCGCCGCGGATTGCCGCGACCAGCAGATCGTCCGGCCGCAGGTTCCTGAAGCTGCCCTTCGGCGCCTTGCCGATCGGCGTGCGCGTGGCGGCGACGATGTAGGCGTCTTG